>NZ_JALPSY010000023.1:0-89407 GCF_023218005.1 Gordonia sp. C13 | reverse complement strand
ACAGCGTCCATACTTCTACGAAATCCAAAACGGCTAGGTGCGGGGCTTCACCAGCGGGAAGAGGATGGTCTCGCGGATACCGAGGCCGGTGAGGGCCATCAGGAGGCGGTCGATGCCCATGCCGGTACCGGTGGTCGGCGGCATGCCGTACTCCATCGCGGCGAGGAACTCCTCGTCGAGGACCATCGCCTCGTCGTCGCCGGCGGCGGCGAGGCGGGCCTGGTCGACGAAGCGTTCACGCTGGATGACGGGGTCGACGAGCTCGGAGTAGCCGGTGGCCAGCTCGAAACCGCGGACGTAGAGGTCCCACTTCTCCACCACGCCGGTCACCGAGCGGTGCGAGCGCACGAGCGGCGAGGTCTCGACCGGGAAGTCGCGGACGAACACCGGCTGGTTCAGCTTCTCGCCGACCATGTGCTCCCACAGCTCCTCGACGAGCTTGCCATGCCCGTAGCCCTTGTCCTTGGGGATCTCCAGGCCGACGCGCTCGGCGATCGCCAGCAGCTGCTCGACGGTGGTCTCGTTCGGATTGCCGGCGGGCACGATCTCCTCGCCGAGCGCCTCCGACAGCGACGGGTACATCTCCAGGGAGGTCCACTCGCCGGACAGGTCGTAGGTCGAACCGTCGGGCATGGTCGGGGTCTGGGTTCCCAGCGCGGCCTGCGAAACCTCTTGCACGAGTTCGCGGATCATCTTCGCCGAGTCGTCGTAGGTGCCGTAGGCCTGGTAGGTCTCCAGCATCGCGAACTCGGGCGAGTGAGTGGAGTCGGCGCCCTCGTTGCGGAAGTTGCGGTTGATCTCGAAGACACGCTCGATGCCACCGACGACGCAGCGCTTGAGGAACAACTCCGGCGCGATCCGCAGGTACAGATCCATGTCGAAGGCGTTGGAGTGCGTGACGAACGGACGAGCCGCGGCGCCGCCGTGCAGCGTCTGGAGCATCGGGGTCTCGACCTCGAGGAATCCCCGACGGCTCAGTGCCGCACGGAGTTCGGCCATCACCTTGATGCGGGTGCGGGCGGTCTCGCGGGCCTCCGGACGCATGATGAGGTCGACGTAGCGCTGGCGAACCCGGGTTTCCTCGTTCATGTCCTTGTGGGCAACCGGCAACGGCCGCAACGACTTCGACGCCATCTGCCAATCGTCGGCCATCACCGACAGCTCGCCGGTGCGGGAGCTGATGACCTCACCGGAGATGAAGACGATGTCACCGAGGTCGACGTCGGACTTCCAGCGGCCCAGCGCTTCCTCGCCGACGCCGTTGAAGCTGACCATCGCCTGGAGCTGTGTGCCGTCGCCCTCCTGGAGGGTCGCGAAGCACAGCTTGCCCTTGTTCCGCAGGAAGATCACGCGTCCGGAGACACCGACGTGCTGACCGGTCTCGGTGCCGGCCTCGAGGTCGGGGTAGGCGGCGCGGATCTCGCCGAGAGAGTGGGTGCGCGGAATCGAGACCGGGTACGCCTCGCGACCCTCGGACAGGATCCGCTCGCGCTTCTCGCGGCGGATGCGCAGCTGCTCGGGAGTCTGGTCGTCGGCGTCCGTGGTCTTCTCGGCCGCGGTGGAGGCGGCACTGGTCGGGCTGTCACTCACCCCACGCACACTATCGGGGCCGGTCACCGACCCCCAATTCGCCGCACCTGCTGTGACAGCGATGACAGGGACGACACCGAGGAGGTGCGGGCCGGCTCAGCTCTCGTGTGCGGAGATCATCGCGAGCTCGTCCGGATGGATGCGGCCGTTGACCTTGGCCTGACGCATCCGGCGATGCCCACCGACGACGAACACCGCACCATGGACGCCCCGCGCCTGCAGATGCCAGGCCAGCCACTCGGCCTCGTGGCCGTCCTCGCTGACGAGAATCCAGCGGGAGTCGGTGCGAGCCGCGGTCAGCGACTCGGAGGTGCCGGGGGTGAGACGGTCGAGGACCTCGACGGCATCGATGGCCAGTGCGCCGAACAGAGCGCCGTCGATCTGGCGGCGGCGATGGGAGCGGACGTCCACCGGGGTGGCGCCCTCGGCGACGGCTTTCTTGTAGTCGCTGACCTGCAGCGACAGCGGCGCAGCCGGGGTCGGGGCGACGGTCGGCGCGGTCGCGGCGAAGACGGTGCTGGACAGAACAGGGGTGGCAACCGAAGCGGTCATGAGAGGGATTCCTCAGGTGATCGAAAACGAGCGGGGAGCGCGAAGTAGGGCAGCCGCAGATGCGGTACTAGCCCTGACAACACTCCTGACAGCTCTTGATCACGGCGACGAGTATGCCACAGCCCAGCGCGCCGGACCAGACTCGAGTGGCGATCACCGCACGGGCGGTTGCCAATCCTGAATGCGTCGCAACTGGCCGTTGAGCACCGCGTCGGGGGCGGCCCGCATCGCCAGATCGCGCAACCGGACCGCGGGCGCCGACTGCCACTGACCGACTCTGCCGACGGCCGACGCCTGGCGCGCGATGCGTTGGGTACGACGCCGACGCAGACGGTCGTAGGTGCGCAGAGCATCGTCGACGTCCTGCCCTGCGCCACCCAGCAGCGCGGTGAGGGTTGCCGCGTCCTCCATCGCCTGGTTCGCCCCCTGCCCGAGGTTGGGGGTCATCGCATGGGCGGCGTCGCCGACGAGGACACATCGCCCCCGCACGAAGGCGGCCAGCGGGCGCGCGAGTTGCTCGATGGGCAGCACCCCGACGTCGGCCGGACCGGTCGCGTCGAGGACCTCCCCGATGGGCGCATGCCACGACGAAAAGCGTTGTCGCACCTCGTCGAAACCACCCGTATCAGCACCCTGGTCATAGTTGACCGCGGCGAACCAGTAGACGTGTCCGTCCGGTAACGGCGCGATCCCGAACCGTTGGCCGCGACCCATCGTCTCGCCCGCCGCATCGAGGTCGACGGGCCGCGCCGTGATGGCCCGCCAGGCGACGTAACCGGCGTAGGCCGCGCCGGGGTCGCGTGTGACCGCGGGACGCACCCGACTCCGCAGACCGTCGGCTCCGACGATCAGGTCGCAGCCGTCGATCGTGGTGTCGTCGTCGAGTCGGACGGTCCTGTCGTGCACCTCGCGCACGCCGGTTCCGGTCCGGACCTCGACGCCCGATCCGAGCCGGCCGAGGAGCGCCTCGTGGAGGTCACTGCGCCGCACCACGCGGAGGTCGGCGATCGCCGCCGGGTCGAAGCGGGTGAGCCATCGGCCGTCGGGACGACGGGTTCCGTTCAGCGTGGGCGAAACCTCTCGGGCGTCGGGAACCACGGATCGAAGTCCGAGCGATTCGAGCGCCCGGAGTCCGTTACCGAACAGACTGAGCCCCGACCCGCCCCCACGGACCTCGGACGCCCGCTCGAGAAGCGTGACGTCCGCGCCCGACGACGACAGCCCGGCGGCAGTGCAGAGTCCCCCGATCCCGGCGCCGACGACAACCGCCTTCATGACGTTCTTCTCCACATGGAGAAGAACGGTAGCAGATAGACTTCTCCGTGTGGAGAAATCAGCCGGACGATCGACGCGCGAGACCCTGCTCGACACCGGGCTCGAGCTGATCGGGACGATCGGGATCAGGCAGGCGTCGGCGCGCGCGGTCGAGGACGCATCCGGAGTCCCCCACGGCAGTATCCGTCACCATTTCGGTGGTCAGGACGGTTTTCTCGCCGCCCTCGTCGAGCATGTCTACACCCGCGACGTCCCGGTCGACGGCGAGTCGACCCTCGAGGTGATCGCTCGCTGGCTGGGCGCCGACCGTGTCCGCACTCGTGCACGCTACGAGCTGATGCTGCTGGCCACCCGCGACGAGGTCATGCGCGAACGCATGGTCGCCGGGCGTGACCGGTTCGTCGAGCGCCTCCTCGAGCGCGGGATGCCGCTCGTCGACGCCCGGCAACTCGTCGCAGCACTCGACGGGCTGGTGCTCGACGCGCTGCTGCGTGACTCCGACGGCACCGACGCCGACCACGATCCGACGCGGCTACTGCGCGCGTTCCGGTGAATCCGACCCGGAAACCAAGTCGATCGCGAGGGCGCGCAGGTGACCGGCGAGCTCGTCGACGCCCGGCTGTTCGACAGGGAAGTGCCCGCAACCGGTGAGCAGGTGGATGTCGGTTCGCGCGGCGATCCGTCGTGCGAAGCGGATGCTGATCTCCGGCGGCGTCCAGGTATCGGCCGCCGGATGGACCAGCACCACCCGTGGACCCCGGTAGTTCTCCGGCGCGGGTACCTCGTGGGTCATCAGGTCCGCCAGGAACCCCAGCGAGACACTCGAACCCGCCCCACGCGGATCGTCGATGCAGGCGTGCGAGACCGCAGGGTCGTTGCTGATCCGCGCCATCGGCGCGACCCACCTGATCGGGAACCGCAGTCGAGCGAAGACCCCGATCCGCGATGCGGCCGTCATGAGCGGGAGAAGGCGGATCAGCGCGGGCGTGCGGGATGCGGCTCGTCGGGCAGCCGGATCACCGGCGAGGTCGAGAAGGCAGGTGGCCACGACCGCGGCGACGCGCGCACCCCCGGCCGCGACGTCGTAGCCGAGCATGCCGCCGAGGCTCGCACCGAACACGACGATCGGCCTCGGGTCCCGTTCGGTCTCCGCCGCGATCAGATCGCCGACCAGGTCGATCCAGTCCTGGTATCGCACGCGACCAGGATCGGCGACGCGCGTCCGCCCGTATTGCGGGAGGTCTGGCGCCAGCACGTCGTACCCCTCCCCCGCGAGCACGGCACCCAGTGGCCACACGAGTTCGCCGTGCCCACCACCGCCGTGGAGCAGCAGCACCCGCAGCGGCGCGTCGGGCCGCATCGCGCGCAGGATGTGGACGTCCACCGGACCCGACGGTCGCGTGTCGCTCGCCGGCCACCTCCACCACGACGAGGTGGCCTCGATGTCCGCGGCGGCAGAACGCCATGGCTCGGGCAGGAAGCGTAGGTACGATCCGTAAGTCACACATCCATCGTCGAGCGCCCGCGAACCCGGCACAACTCGCATTCACCGGAGACCTCGGACATGCGGAAAAGACCACGGCAGCAACGCTCTTCGTTCACCGTCGAGGTGATCCTGGAGGCGACGACTCAGCTTCTGGGCACCGAGGGGGCAGCGCTGACGACCAACGGGATCGCCGAGACCGCGGGCGTCTCGGTCGGTTCGATCTATCAGTACTTCGGCGACAAGCAAGCGATCTTCGACGAGCTCGCCGCCCGGCATCTCGCCGCGGCGGAAGCGCAGATGGTCGCTGTCCTCGACGCGCATCCAGTCGAGGCGACCGACTGGCCGGTCGTGCTGCGCGCGGTGATCGCGGTTGCCGTGGCGGAGAACTCGAGTCACGGTCGGGCACACGGGCGACTGCGCGAACTGGCGAGCCCCGGCGTCGTCGGGGATCTCTATGCCGGATTGGCGGACCGGCTGATCGCCAAGCTGGTCGCGTATCTCGTCGCCGACGGCTGGATGCCTGACGAGGCGGAGGCCGACCTACGCCTCATGTTCCCCGCGTTGGACGCGCAGATCCATCAGTTCGCCGGGAGCGGGCTGGACGACGACGAACTCATCGCACGGATCGCGGCGTACACCGAAGGGGCGTTGCGGGGCCGGCGTTGAGCGGGTCTACGACGTCGTCTCACCAGGCCTTCGTGGCTCGTCGCTTGCGCTCCTCGCACCTCAGGCATCGGAGCTGGGTGCGTCGCGCCCTTTCGGATCACGCAGCAGTGGGTGCACTCCTCGCACCTCAGGCATCGGAGCTAGGTGCGTCGCGCCCTTTCGGATCACGCAGCACGACGCTTGCGCTCCTCGCACCTCAGGCACCGGAGCTGGGTACGTCGCGCCCTTTCGGATCACGCAGCACGTCGCTTGCGCTCCTCGCACCTCAGGCACCGGAGCTGAGTGGGTCTGCGACGTCGTCTCACCAGGCCTTCGTGGCTCGTCGCTTGCGCTCCTCGCACCTCAGGCATCGGAGCTGGGTGCGTCGCGCCCTTTCGGATCACGCAGCACGACGCTTGCGCTCCTCGCACCCACGTATGAGGCAGCGCGGTCCGGGGTCTACTTGCCCCGCCGTGGATTCGCCTTCGAGCGCTCGTGGACGAGGCGCAGTCCTTCGAGTGTCAGGTGCGGGTGGTGGTCGGTGAGGGACCGGCATTCGTCGAACATGAGCGGGGCGAGGTAGCCGGTGGCGACCACGGTGACGTCGTCACCGTCGAAGCCGGGCACGGTGTCACAGACGCGGTCGACGAGGGCGTCGACCTGGCCGGCGAACCCGTACAGGATGCCCGACTGCAGGGCCTCGACCGTGTTCTTGCCGAGTACGCTGCGCGGCGGCATCAACTCGACCTTGCGCACGGTCACGGTGTGCTCGGAGAGCGCCTCGACCGCAAGGTTCACGCCGGGGGCGATGGCGCCGCCGAGGAATTCCCCTTTCGCCGACACGGCGTCGACGACGGTCGCGGTACCGAAGGCCACGACGATGCAAGGTCCGCCGTATTCGTGATGTGCGGCAAGGCAGTTGGAGACGCGGTCGGTGCCGACCTCCTTGGGGTTGTCCACCAACAGCGGGACACCGGTCCGCACACCGGGTTCGAGCAGGACGTGCGGTCCGTCGCCGAAATAACGGGGCAGCATGACCCGCAGCTCGCGCAGCAAGGACGGCACCGTCGACAGGGCACTGACCCCGGTGACCTGCTCGATGTCGGAGCCGAGCATGCCGCGGAAGACCCAGGCGAGTTCGTCGGCGGTGTAGTGCGGGTCGGTGTGGATTCGCCAATCACGCACCAGCCGTGCGTGATCCCCCGTCCCGGCATACGCGCCGATGTGGATGTTGGTGTTGCCGACGTCGACGGTGAGCAGCATCGATGAGCTCCGTGTCGTTCGCCGGCGTCAGACCGTCGCGTCGGCGAAGACCGGGCCGTCGAGCTGCCGCGGGTCGAGCAGACCCGAGCCCTCGGGTGCGTGGGCCGGGTCGTCGCCGGATTCGAGGATGCGGTTGTGGTCGTCGACGAAGACGACGTTCGGCGAGTACTCCTTCAACTCGGCCTCGTTCAGCATGCCGTAGGCGATGATGATGACGAGGTCGCCGGGGTGCACGAGATGCGCTGCGGCGCCGTTGATCCCGATGACACCGCTGCCCCGCTCACCGGCGATCGCATAGGTCACCAGACGGGCGCCGTTGTCGATGTCGACGATCGTGACCTGTTCGCCCTCGAGCAGCCCCGCGGCGTCGAGCAGATCCTGGTCGATCGTGACCGAACCGACGTAGTGCAGATCCGCCTGGGTCACAGTGGCGCGGTGGATCTTCGAGGTCATCATGGTGCGCAGCATGGTCATCGTCCCTCTGTCGTGGTGGTGGCGTTGTTCCAGGCGATTTCTTCTTCGAGTGCGGCGAGACCGCCGACGTTCACGCCGACGTTGTCGATGAGACGCGCCGTTCCGAGGCGTGCGGCGACGAGCAGCCGGGCGGCGCCCTTCTCCGGTGCCTCCTCCAGCTGGCGGCCGCGAAGTGCGAGGTACTCGACGTCGATCTCGGGAACGGTGTCGAGCACGGCCTGTGCCGCCGCGACGATCGCATCCGGCCCACCCTCGGCGGAATGGGCACCGGCGACCAACGCCGCCGACAGCGTCGTGGCCAGCTCGCGCTGCTCGGGAGTCAGGTAGCGGTTGCGCGACGACATCGCCAGCCCGTCGGATTCGCGGACGGTCGGGACGCCGACGATCTCGACGTCGAGATCGAGGTCGGTGACCATCTGCTTGATCAGCACGAGCTGCTGATAATCCTTCTCGCCGAAGAAGGCGGCGTTGGGTCCGACGATGTTGAGCAGTTTGAGGACCACCGTCAGCATCCCGGCGAAATGCGTCGGGCGCGAGATGCCGTCGAGGATTCCGCCGGCTGCGCCGGGGTGCACCATCGTCCGCTGTCCGTTGGGGTACATCGACGCGGCGTTGGGTGCGAAGACGAGTTCGACGCCGAGCGGCTCGAGCAGCGCGAGGTCGGCGTCGAGGGTGCGCGGATACGCGTCGAGGTCCTCGTTGGCGCCGAACTGCAGCGGGTTGACGAAGATCGAGACGACGACCACCGTGTTGCCCTTGGCCTTCGCCGCACGCACCAGTTGCAGATGGCCGGCGTGCAGGGCACCCATCGTCGGGACCAGCACCACGCGCTTGCCCGCCGCGCGCAGCGCCCGGGTCACCCGGGTCAGGGTGGCCGGTTCGCGGTGCACGGTCATCTGACCGGCCTTGTAGGTCGGCGTCTCGTCGGACGGGACACTCACGGCATCTCCTTTGATCGGTGGTGTCTGATCGGTGGTCTGGAGCTCGGCGGTGCTCATCGCCCCTCCAGGAGGTCGAGGAGCGCGGCCGGGGCGTCGGTGCGCTCGGCGGCGCGGCGGGCGAGGGTCCGGTATGCCTCGGCGATCCCGTGATCGCCGGACCCGCCGGGCACGGCGCGGAGTGCGGCGAGGTGGCGTCGGACCGCCTCGGCGTCGCCGCGCGCCACCGGACCGGTGAGCGCCGTCGGGCCGAGTTCGAGCACGTTGTTCAACGACGCGGTCACGAGCGGGGTGAGGATGCGTTCGGCGAGCCGCGCACCACTGCCGTCGACGGTCGCGGCGTCGCGTCCGGAGTGGTCGATCGCGGCGTTCAGCGCGGCCACGGCGTCGGAGATCAGCGCGATCAGGTGGTTGGCGCCGTGGGCGAGTGCCGCGTGGTAGAGGGTGCGATCGGTTTCGGCGATCCGCACCGGTTCGCCGCCCATCTCCAGCACGAGCGACGAGGCGATGGCCTCGCCGACCGGGTCGGCGGCGGTGATGGCGAAGCAGGAGTTGGTCAGCCGCGCGGTGTCCTCCGCGGAACCGACGAACGTCATCGCGGGATGCAGGGCCAGTCCGAGGGCCCCGCGGGCGGTGACCGGCGCGAGGATGTCCACGCCCTGGGCGCCGGCCGTGTGGGCGACGATCGTGCCGGGACGCAGCGCACCCGACGCCGCGATCTCGTCGACCACCGCGCTCAGCTGGGCATCCGGCACGCTGACCAGCAGCAGTTCCGAACGGGCGACGACTGCGTCGAGGTCGAGGATCTCCGAATCCGGGAGACGTTGGGCGGCACGGGCCCGCGATTGAGGCGAGCGGGCGACGACCGCGCCGACGACGTGGCCGGCCTTCTCGAGGGCCTCGCCGAGTGCGGTCCCCACGCGTCCGGCGGACACGATGCCGACCGTGAGGCGGGCGGGGGCAGGCAGATTGGAGGTGCCGGGAAAGGGATCGGACCGGACCGGATACGGGCGGTCACCGAACGCGTCCGCGGCAGTGCTGCCGTGGGCGTCGTCGCCTCCGGTCGGCCGTGCAAACGGCACGCCGGGATCACCGGTCGGTGAGGTCACCGCTGTCCTCCATGGTTCGTTCCAGTCCCGCCTTCGCCGGGTTCCGCGTGGACGGAGTTCTCTCCACGGCGGCCTCGGCACGGGTACCAGACGTTGCAGAGCAAGGGTAGGACTCTCTCGGCGGTCCGAGCCAACTGTGTGACAGGTGTCACCCGTCAGTCCCCGCCGACCCCTCCGGCCGCGGCGGTCCGCCGGACGACAGACGAGGCTGTGACCTGCGCCGAACCGGCGTACGCTGAGGCCGTCCGAGGCGTTCATCGCTCCATCGCCAGACCTCAGGGGGTCCGCAGATGAGCCTGCCAGCGGGTACCGAATTCGCCGGGTACACGATCGTGCGCAAGATCGGCGCCGGCGGCATGGGGGAGGTCTACCTCGCGAAACACCCCCGGCTCCCCCGCCTCGATGTCATCAAGGTGCTCGCCGAGCACGTGTCGAACGATCCGACGTTCCGGGCGCGCTTCACCCGCGAGGCCGACCTGGCCGCCCAGCTCGACCATCCGTGCATCGTCAGCGTCTACGACCGCGGCGAGGTCGACGGCCGGCTGTGGATCTCGATGCAGTACGTGGCCGGCACCGATGCGGCGGCCCTCGTCAAGGCGTCCCCGGGAGGTCTTCCGCTCGACGACGTCGCGGCGGTGAGTGACTCGATCGGCGCCGCCCTCGACCATGCCCATCGCCACGGGCTGCTGCACCGCGACGTCAAACCCGCGAACATCCTCATCAGCGCAACCGAATCCGACCCCGGCGACGCGGAGGAGCGTCGTATCCGATTGGCGGACTTCGGGATCGCCCGCCAGACCGACGGGGGTACATCGCTGACATCGGCCAACCTGGTACTCGGTTCCTTCCCCTACTCGTCACCCGAACAGCTCTCGGCAGAAACCCTCGACGCACGCAGCGATGTCTACTCGCTGGCCTGTTCGACTTTCGAATTGGTCACGGGCACAGTACCGTTCACCGCCCGCACACCGATGATGATGATCCATCACCACCTCACGACACCCCCGCCCGACGTGTCGTCCCTGCGCCGCGGCCTCCCGCCGGCCGTGTCGGAGGCGGTGCGCCACGGGCTGGCCAAGAACCCCGCGGACCGACCGCCCTCGGCCGGCGCGTTCGCCGCCGAGTTCCGGCATGCGGTCGACACCACCGGCTTCTTCCCCTCCCCGCTTGCCGGTACCGCTCCCCCGCCCCGAGCCCGGATGGGAGCGAGTACTCCGATTCCAACGCAGACCCGGACGATGCGTATCCGCGGGGCCTTGCCACCGACCGAGGCCGCCGGCCTGAGTACCGCACCGGCACCACCCCGACCCCGGCCCGCCGACACCGGACACGTTCCGCCGGCGTCCTCACACGGTCACGGGTTCCCCGTGGCGACGGCGTACTCGGAACTCCCCGGGCACACGGTCCCCGGCCCCGCCCTTGAGTCGACGATGATCCGGGCCTCCGCCGACCTGCATGTGATCGAGCCCCCTCCGCCCGAAACCGACCCGGCGCGCTACACGACGGCATCACTGGCCTGCGGAATCGCGGCGGTGCCGCTCAGCGTCGTCGGAGGCTTCGGCCTGCCCGTCGGTGTTGCCGGTTGGTACCTCGCCGGTCGCGGCCGCGCCTCCCCGGCGGCACGACTGGCCCGGACCCTGTGCGTCCTGGGAATGCTCCTCAGCCTCGGGTTACTCGGGTTCACCATCGTCCGGGCCATCGCCCTGCAGTTCTGACACCCGGCGGGTGCCGCTGAAAAGCGCCCCTGAATTCTGCCCGGCGTCGAAAACCGCCCCTGAAAAGCGCGCCCCGTTTCCGCCCAGCGTCGAAAACCGCCCCTGAAAAGAACCCTCAGCAGCGCCGCCGACGACGCCGATCGCTCGCGGAGGGATTCCGGAGGGCGGATACCAGGGGCGCTTTTCAGACCGGGGCGGTTCCCAGGGGCGCATTCCAGGGGCGCTTTTCAGACCGGGGCGGATACCAGGGGCGGTTTTCAGACCCGGGTGGACGCCACGGGCGCTTTTCAGCGGGGTCGACGCCCCGTGCCACGGCGGAGGGTCAGAGCTGGTCGTCGGTGTACGTCGTCGGCTCGGGTCGGTCCTGTCGCGCCAGCGCACCGATCACCGCGTCGACGATCCACAGCGTCACCACGCCGGCGATGATGTCGACGGCGTCGTCGAACGGCGACCGGAAACGCGGCGAGAAGGGATCGAGGACCTCGGCCGCGGGCACCCCGAGGAGATCGCCGGTGCCGTTCACGATCGTGTCCACCGGATTCGCCGCCCACCCCTCGTAGGCATTGATCGCGAGCAAAGCGATGACCGGAATGGCGAGAACCCACCAGAATTGTCTCCGGCGTGCGATCGACCACGCGACGATCAGCAACACGACCCATGCGGGCATGTGCTCGGAGCAGAAATTGAGAATGCCGTATTCGCCCGAGCGGACCAGCACCGGCACCTGACCACCCCAGAAACCCAACGCCCCGATCGCCCCGACCGGGACCGCGATGGCCGCACGGACCACACTGCGTGACCAGAACGCGAGCACCAGGACCATGTACACGGGCATCAGCGCAGTGAGGGTCCAGATCAGGATCAGGCTCGTCGCCGGCCCGTTGGCGACATAGTCCGCGTAGTACTCCGGGAACGGGGTCTCGTTGAGCGGATCGAAGGTGAACAGCCACAACACCATCGGCCACCACGCGAGCAACGGCAGGAACAGCGACGCACTCACCAGCGACCGTTTGATCGCGGAGCCGCGGTCGGTGTGGCGGACCGGCACCCAAGCGGTGCCGGCCCGGTCGACCAGACCGGGCTCACCGCCTGCCAGAGCTCCGCTCATGCGGGCAGTCTAGGGCGATCGTCCAACTTCGATGGCACGTATTCGCACCTAAGTCACAAAACTGATCCAACCGGATGACGAAACTGATACGAATTCGCCGAATCGTCTGCCGAAAGCAGCTTTCGGACCACGGGAAACAGATATTTTTCGTCCGCGTCGACCCATTCCGGAGGTGATCGGACCGGCAATTTTCGACATGCTTCGGTCAAGCTCGAAAAACCCGAAAATGAATTCACTTACCGGCGAGAAATGGTGATCCGGCGATTTCGTCCGGGCGGCGCGGCGATGCGCAGGGTCAGCCCTCGCGACGCCGGCGCCCGCCACCGGTCGTGCCGGACTGCTGGCGCAGCTGGCTGAGCAGTTCGGAGACCGGCAGGCCCGCCGAATGTGCCGACTCGGAGTCGTCGTCGGCTGCGCGTCGACGGCGGCCACCACCATAGGCCGAGGCGGGGCGTCCGTCGTTTCCTTCGTGACGACCGGCAGCACCGAGGAACGCGGGGGCCACGTCCTCGGAGCTCGAAGCCTCTTCCTCGTCCGGCGCGGGACCGGTCTCGGCGCTCTCGGCGGTCTCGGCCGGGGCCTCGGAGCTCGCAGCGGTCGCCCACTCGTCGGTCGGGGTCTCATCGGTGTAAGCGGCCGAGTCGTCGGTAGTGCGCGAATCGTCGACGATCTCCGCGTCCGACACATCGTCGGCTGTGTCGGTGTCGGCGGTCGAGGACTCATCGGCCCCCTGGGCGAACGGTGCCGAACCGGCGGAGTGCTGGTCGACCTCCTCGACGGGGACCTCGGTGGCGATGCGACCGGAGATCGGGTCGTCAGTGATGACGGGGATGACCTCGGTCATCTCGTTCGGGTCGACCGGCCCGGTGTGGCGACCGTCGTCCGCGGTCGGCGCGGTCGCCGCGAAGTCGCGTGCGGCGCGCAGGCCGTCGTCGTCGTAGGTCGAGCGATAGGGCGGGACGCCGCCGAACTCCCCGCCGAAGGAACCCGCGTGGGCGCCGGACAGACCGGAGGCGAGCTCACGCATCTTCTCGTTCGACAGCGCGGCCCGCTGATCCGGGAGGGGTTCTCCCAGAAGCATTTCCAGACTCGAACGCAGTGCGAGCACCTGGGCCTTGAGCTCGGAGAGTTCCTCGTTGGACTCGGCGGTGATCTCCTTGCGGATGGTCGTCTCGACATCGAGCTCGTACTGACGACGCGCGGCGATCTCCCGCTCGAGTTGCAGTTCGTAGACCAGCCGGAGGTCCCTGCTCTTGGCCTCCGCGCTCTCGGCCTGCCGCCGGAACTTGGTCACGAGGATCGCGCCGATGACCGCCGCCCACAGGGCAGCGATGACCGCCAGCGAGCCGAGGATCGACAGGCGGTCGGTGAAGACCATCAGTACGCTTGCCGCCAGGGCGAGCACGATCAACAGACCGAGCAGCCATTGCGCCGCCGACCGACTGGAGCGTCGCGAGTCGGCAGAACGGCCGTTCGAGGTCGTCATGATCGTGAACTTACCCGCTGTCAGTACATTCACACGCGAACCGGGTCGGAGTTTCTCAGATCGGCGACGTGTTATGTCGACCATATCCGCCACATCCGACGGGACCGGTTCCGTGCACCAATCCCGAACACCCCGCGGTGGTCACCGAAACGGAGGTCAGGATTCGCCGACGGCGGGCGGGTCCTCGGGCGCCCGGCAGCAGTACTCGAGCCACATCGCCGCGCACACCAACAGCACCCCGCCGATCAGACCCACGATCGCACCGGGCCGGTCCTGGTCGGCGGCCGTCACATCCTGCTGTCCGAGGAGGAAGACCAACAGTCCGGCCCATACGCCGACGGCGATCGCCCCGAGGATGGCAGATGCCTTGGCGAGGGCCAGCACTCGCGCCGCAGTGAGCGGATGCAGTTGTCCGCGAGCGCGACCCACCTCGCGGGACTCCACCCTCGACCGCACGACGAAGGCGATGACGACCTCCAGCGCGGCCAGCACGTAGAGCACGATCCCGGCCAGCAGCGGTAGCGGCGGGAAGTCGTTGTAGTTGTAGCGCACCAGAATCCACGCGGCGATCGCAGTGACCGCGGCGACGACGACGAGATCGCGGAGTCGGGTGGGTCCGAGACCGGTTTCCTCGTCGTCCTGCCCCGGACGACGTGGGTCGGGAAGTGTCATGACGCGCCACCCCCGGCCGGGCCGAGACGCTCGACGGCACGCACCGCGTCTCGTTCGGCGGCGTCGAGGGCATCGATCAGCTCACGCACCGACCGCTCCCCTTCCTGCGTCCACAGGGTGGCCTCCGGCTCGATCTCCAGCCACGGGATGAGGACGAAGGCACGCTGCGCCGCCCGCGGGTGTGGAAGCGTCAGCACCGGGTCGTCGTCGACGACGACGCGGCCGGACTCCGTCACCGAGATGACGTCGACGTCGAGAGTTCGCGGGCCCCAACGGACTTCACGGGTCCGGTCGGCGGCCTGCTCCAGTTGGGTGCCCCGGTCCAGCCATTGCCGTGCGCTGAGCGGCCCGTCGACGATCAGGGTGATGTTGAGGAAGTCGTCCTGTTCGACCCCACCCCAGGGCGGTGTGGCATACACCGCGGACACCGCCACGAGTTCGTCGGCGAAACCCTCGACCACCGACCGCAGATGACCCAGGGAGTCCCCGACATTCGAGCCGGCCGAGATCACCGCGCGACTCATCGCATGCCCTTTCGGGAACGGCGGGTCACCACCGCGACGTCGTCGAAGGTCAGCGGGATCGGCGCCGACGGCTTGTGCACGGTGACCTCGCAGGCGGAGATGCGTTCGTCGGCCATGATCGTCTCCGCGACCTCCGCACCGACCGTCTCGATCAGGTTGCGCGGCTCACCCCCGACGATCGCGGCGACCTGCTGGGCGAGTGCGCCGTAGTCGACGGTCTCGGCGAGGTCGTCAGTGTCGGCGGCGGCACGCAGATCGAGCCACAGGATGACGTCGATGAAGAAGTCCTGGCCGTCCTCGCGCTCGTGGTCGAAGACCCCGTGGTTGCCCCGAACCTTCAGTCCGCGTAGTTCGATCCGGTCAGCCATGTGACCCTCCTGCTCCGAACGTGGTGCGTGAGCCGCCCGCACGCCAGGCCTCGGCGACGGTCACGGCGTCGTAGGTGCTCGCCACATCGTGGACGCGGACGCCCCACGCGCCGGCCGCGGCGGTGAGCGCCGAGATCGACGCGGTCGCGATGTCGCGGCCGGCGGGCGGACGGTCGACGCCGTCGCGACCGAGAAGCGTGCCGAGGAAACGCTTGCGGGAGGCGCCCACGAGGACGGGGAAGCCCAGCCCGATGAAGGTCGGCAGCGCATGCAGTAGCGCCCAGTTGTGTTCGGCGGTCTTGGCGAAGCCGAGTCCGGGATCGAGGATGAGCTGGTCCGGGTCGACGCCCGCGGATACCGCGGCATCCACCTGCGCGAGCAACTCGCCGCTCACCTCGGCGACCACGTCGCGATAACCGCCGACATCACCGATGCGGTGGGTGAACCGACGGTCCGTGCTCTCGCCCGCCGGCCGCCAGTGCATCAGGATCCACGGCAGTCCCGCGTCGGCGACCACACGCGCCATGTCGGCGTCGGCACGACCGCCCGAGACGTCGTTGACGATCGAGGCACCGGCCTCGATCGCGGCGGCTGCCACGTCGGCGCGCATGGTGTCGACCGAGACGACGACCCCCTGTGAGGCGAGGGCCGCGATGACCGGGGCGACGCGCTCGGCCTCGAGGTCGGGGGCGACGCGGATGGCACCCGGACGCGTCGACTCACCGCCGACGTCGATGAGGTCGGCGCCCTGCTCGATCAGCTGGAGTCCGTGCGAGACCGCCGCGTCGGTGTCGAGGTAGCGGCCGCCGTCGGAGAAGGAGTCCGCGGTGACGTTCAGAACGCCCATCACCAGTGTCCGGTGGTTCCCACCACCGGCCGGGACCGCGCTCGAGGGTGTCATCGGGGGATCGGCCGGGGTCACCGGGTGATCAGGTCGAGAGCTTCGCCGCGGGATACCGCACTGGTCTTGAAGATTCCGCGGACAGCCGACGTCGTGGTGGTCGCCCCCGGCTTCCGGATGCCGCGCATCGCCATGCACAGATGTTCGGCTTCGATGACGACGATGACGCCGCGGGGTTCGAGCTTGCGCATGATGGCATCGGCGATCTGAGTGGTCAGGCGTTCCTGGACCTGCGGGCGCTTGGCATACAGGTCGACCAGCCGGGCCAGCTTCGACAGGCCGGTCACGCGGCCCGATTCCCCGGGGATGTAGCCGACATGCGCGACACCGTGGAAGGACACCAGATGGTGCTCGCAGGTCGAGTACATCGGGATGTCCTTCACCAGCACCAGCTCGTCGTGGTCCTCGTCGAAGGTGGTGGCGAGAACCTCGTCGGGGTCGGTGTACAGCCCGGCGAACATCTCACGGTAGGCGTTGGCCACACGGGTGGGCGTCCGGAGCAGACCTTCACGGTCCGGGTCCTCGCCGACCGCCAGCAACAGCTCGCGAACCGCGGCTTCGGCACGTGCCTGATCGAACTCCGACCGGTGTCCGTTCACCACGGTGTCGCGCCCCTCGCTGATCGTCATGCGTCAAACCTTACGAGCTTCGCCCGTCATCACCCTCACCGGCACTGTCCGGCCGGGCATTCCCGTTGTCGCCGTGCCGGCCCCAGCCGTTGGTCCCGTTGGGGGCGGGACGATCGGTCGAGGGCTGCTCCGGCGGCCATCCCGGTGCCGACCAGTCGCGCGGCGCACCATAATCCGGGCGGGTACCGCCCGTGTACGGACCACCGGGCGGCGGAGCCGACTGACCCGGGTGGGGGTACTGCGGATTCGGGTGCGTGGGAGCCGGGTTCTGGCCTCCCGGGTACTGGGGACTCGGGTATTGCGGGTTCGGGTACTGGGGAGTCGGATTCCCCGTCGGCGGGACCGGTCCGCCCTGAGCACCCGGCTCGGGATAGACCGGCGGGTAGTTCGGGACCTGACCCGGCACCTGCGAGCCACCCGGGTATCCCGCACCGACGGGCTCGGGAATCTTCGCCGCCTCCGGCGGGGGCCACGGCTCGCCGCGTTCGATGGCTAGCTCGCCCGGCGTCTTCACCGGCGGCTTGTCGCTCGGGGTCCGCTCGCCGAAGTCGTTGAACGCGGTGATCCGCGGACGCTTGACGACGTCGGAGAAGATCTTCTCCAGGTCCTTGCGGGTCAACGTCTCCTTCTCGAGGAGCTGGGTCGCGAGCACGTCGAGGGTGTCGCGGTACTCGGTGAGGATGGCCCACGCCTCCGTGTGCGCTGCCTCGATGAGTCGACGGACCTCGTCGTCGATCTCGCTGGCGATCTCCGCCGAGTAGGCCGACTGCGCACCCATCGAACGACCCAGGAACGGATCACCCTGGTCCTGGCCGTACCGCACGGCGCCCAGCTTCGCGCTCATGCCGTACTCGGTGACCATCGCGCGGGCGATCTTGGTGGCCTGGTCGATGTCCGACGACGCCCCGGTGGTCGGCTCGTGGAAGACGAGTTCCTCGGCGGCGCGACCACCCATGGCCATCACCAGACGCGCGATCATCTCCGAGCGCGTCATCAGGTCCTTGTCCTGCTCGGGCACGGCGAGGGCGTGACCGCCGGTTCGTCCCCGGGCGAGGATCGTCACCTTGTAGATCGGGTCGAGATCGGGCATCGCCCACGCGGCCAGGGTGTGTCCACCCTCGTGGTACGCCACGACCTTGCGTTCGTGCTCGCTGATGATCCGGCTCTTGCGACGCGGTCCGCCGATGACCCGGTCGACGGCTTCCTCGAGTGCTTCGCCGGTGATGGTCTGCTTGTTCTCACGCGCGGTGAGCAGGGCGGCCTCGTTGACGACGTTGGCCAGGTCGGCGCCGGACATGCCCGGCGTGCGCTTGGCGAGACCGTCGAGGTCGGCGCTCGAGTCGATCGGCTTGCCCTTGGCGTGCACCTTGAGGATGGCTCGGCGCCCGGCCATGTCGGGGTTGCCGACCGGGATCTGGCGGTCGAAGCGACCCGGGCGCAGCAGTGCGGGGTCGAGGATGTCAGGACGGTTGGTCGCGGCGATCAGGATGACGCCCGACCGGTCGCCGAAGCCGTCCATCTCGACGAGCAGCTGGTTCAGCGTCTGCTCGCGCTCGTCGTGGCCACCGCCGAGGCCTGCACCACGTTGGCGGCCGACGGCGTCGATCTCGTCGACGAAGATGATGCACGGGCTGTTGTTCTTGGCCTGCTCGAACAGGTCTCGCACGCGGGATGCACCGACACCGACGAACATCTCGACGAAGTCCGAGCCGGAGATGGTGAAGAACGGGACCCCGGCCTCACCGGCGACCGCACGCGCCAGCAGGGTCTTACCGGTTCCGGGCGGGCCGAACAGCAGCACGCCGCGCGGGATCTTTGCGCCCAGGGCCTGGTAGCGGGCCGGGTTCTGGAGGAAGTCCTTGATCTCGTAGAGCTCTTCGACGGCCTCGTCGGCGCCGGCGACATCGGCGAAGGTCGTCTTCGGCATGTCCTTGGAGAGCTGCTTCGCCTTCGACTTGCCGAAGCCCATGACACCGCCGCGGCCACCGCCCTGCATGCGGCTCATCACGAAGAAGAACAGACCGAACAGCAGGATCATCGGCAGGACGAAGATCAGGATCTGCCACAGCACCGACTGCTCGTTGACGTTCGTCGTGTACTTGGTGCCGGTCTCCTGGACCGCGTCGAAGATCTGTTCACCGGCCTGGGCGGGGTACTTGGTGCTGATCTTGTCCGCGTCGGCGTCGTCGACCTTGATCGGCGAGTTGAGCTCGATGCGCAGCTGCTGCTCGCGGTCGTCGATGCTGATGAACTTGGTGTTCTTCTTGTTCAGCTGCTCCAGCGCGACGGAGGTGTCGACGCCCCGGTACTCGCGGTCGGAGTCGCTCATCACGCTCCAGCCCCAGAGGGCGAGCAGGACGAGCGCCAGGATGGCGAGGTTGCGGAAGACTGTCTTACGGTTCATGCCAGTTGGTGGGGATTCGACCGGCGTGCGGGATCGAGTCCCGGCGCCCACTCCGTTCCCATGTCCTTCCCATCGACGTACACATTGAGGCTACCGGTCAACGATCACGCTGGTGAAACCGTTCCCGTCGGATGATCGCCGCCACGGCGCGCAGGTCATGGCGGGTTCGGGGTCTGGCGGATCAGCTGCTGTAGACCGCGGGCTTGAGGCGCCCGATGTAGGGCAGGTCCCGGTAGCGCTCGGCATAGTCGAGCCCGTACCCGACGACGAACTCGTTCGGGATGTCGAAGCCGACGTCGGCGACGCGCACCGGCGACCGGACGGCCTCGGGCTTGCGGAGCAGGGTGCACACCTCGAGGCTGCGGGGCGAACGCGTGGCGAGGTTCTTCATCAGCCACGACAGGGTGAGACCCGAGTCGATGATGTCCTCGACGATCAGGACGTCGCGGCCCTCGATGTCGCGGTCGAGGTCCTTGAGGATCCGCACGACGCCGGACGACGAGGTCGACGAGCCGTAGCTCGACACCGCCATGAACTCCAGCTGGGACGGGATCGGGAGGGCGCGCGCGAAATCGGTCATGAACATGACCGCTCCCTTGAGCACCCCGATCAGGACCAGGTCGTCCTCGATGGCGGTGTACCGGGATGCGACGGATCGGGCGAGTTCGACGGTGCGCTGCTTGATCTGTTCCTCGGTGATCAGAACAGCGTCGATGTCAGCGGCATAGGGGTCAGCGGACTGCACCTTTACAGCTTGTCATGTTTCGCGGGTCACATGGCCGACGGGTAGCACGGTCACTGGAAATTACTCGCGAGTAGGGGTTAGACCGTTTGGACGAATTTGCGGCCGCAGTAGTTTGCATGTATAACAGTCAGATAACGAACTTTAACATCGGCCCCTTGCGAAACTTTTCTTCACAATTGTTATGCCGGGTTTGTGAATGTTGGTCGACCCGCAAGCAACGTGGGTAGCAGGGGTATTTCGACCTGTGAATATGATCTACCCCAGTTCCCTAATCCCCCCTTCGGGGAACTCCCCTTCATGGAAAGAATTCCTTCATGTCAACTGAACGACAGGACGGGGCCTTGTCGCGCAAATCCACGCGCACACTGGTCGCCGTTGCCATTTCCCTTGCCGCCGTGGTGATCACGGCACTCGCCGGCACCGCTCAGGCTGCCCCCAAGCAGTTCGGGCCGGCGACCTACGATGCGAACTGGAATCAGTCGTCGCTGACCCTCACCCTGCACAATGCCTCGGCGAGCACCGAAAACGGCACGCTGACCATCCGTGATTTCGGCGGCGCGGAAGTCTTCCGTATGCCTCTCGCATATCGCATGGAGGATCGCCAGTTCCCGATCGACGCGCGTCAGGCCGGCAACAAGGTGACGCTCATTCCGTCGCGTAACAACGCGCGTTCGGTGGCGGTCAACGCGGCGGAGGTCAATAGTCTGCGGCACCAGGTCGCCGCACCGACGACGCGCCAGGAGCGGGACGACCAGGCGCTGACCCGCTTCCAGCAGCAGCTCAGTGCGGGCACGACGGTGTCGTCGCTGGTCGGCACCATTGTCGGCGCCATCGTCGGTGGCCTCATCGGCTGCATCGTCGGAATCACCGCTGCAGTCGTCGGCTGTCTCGTCGGAGTCGCACCTGCAGCCGCAGTCGGCGGCATCATCGGTCTCGCCCTCGGTGGCGGTGGCACCCTGATCGGTGCCGGCCTCCAGTACTTCCAGACGATCAACTCGCCCTTCAAGGCACCCAAGAAGTAGGTCGAAGACCTTTTCCTGACGGTCCGTCTCACCTTTCGGTGAGGCGGACCGTCAGCGTTTGACCACTACGTTCCACGACGGTCCGCACGCCCGGGTCCCCGCCGATCGCCACCTGCGCGCCCCCGTTCTCACCGACGAGCCGGTCGACCGCGGCGATCACCCGATTCGTCGGCTCGGTGGCCCCGACGTCGAGCAGCCAGCGACGGATCACCCTGGTCCGCACCGCCCTCGGCACGTCCTGCAGCGGTCCGATCTCGAGTCCGTCGACCGTGCGGGCGCTCCCCCACACCGCCCCCGCCCAGGCGTCGAGGGCGTCGTTGTCGTCCTGAAGTGCCTGTGCGGTGCGGCCCAGCGCATCCACAACGCCGCCCCGGACCACGTCGTCGAGCAGTGGCAACACCTCCGCGCGCAACCGCACCCGGGTGAACCGGGGGTCACGGTTGTGCGGGTCATGGTGCACGGCGAGTCCGAGTTCGGTGCACACCGCCAGCGTCTGCGTGCGACGTACTCGGAGCAGCGGCCGGCCCCACGGCGCCTTCCACGCGCGCATACCCGCAATGGATCGTGCCCCCGAGCCGCGTGCGAGTCCGAGAAGCACCGTCTCGGCCTGATCGTCGGCGGTGTGCGCGAGGAGGACGGGTCGGCCGTCCCGGGCGGCGTCGAGCGCGGCGTACCGCGCCTCGCGGGCGGCTGCTTCGAGGCCGCCGCGGGTCCCGACCCTGACCTCGAGCACCCGGGCGGCGGCACCGAGTTCGCGAGCTGTGTCGGCGGCCCGGGCCGCGACCCCGGCGGAACCCTCCTGAAGACCGTGGTCGACGACCAGTGCGGTGACGTCGAGTCCCGCGCGAACGGCGGCCGCGGTGAGGGCGAGCGAATCCGCACCGCCGGAGAGCCCGACGCAGACGGAGGCGTGCGGGTCGTCGAGAACGGTGGTCGCGAAATCCGCGACCACCCGCGTCACAGCACGCGTCGAATCCATGCCTGCGGCGTGTCGATCTCGTCCGGAAGCGGCATCGTCTCGGGCGAGGTCCACACCGTGTTGAACCGTTCCATGCCGACGGTCTCGACCACCTCGTCGACGAAGGCCTTGCCGCGGACGTACTGCGCGATCTTGGCGTCCATGCCGATGAGGGCGCGGATGATGCGTTGCACCGGGTTCTGCGGTGCCTTGCGGCGCTTGTCGAAGGCGGTCCGGATGCTGGCGACGGTGGGGACGTGCGCCGGGCCGACTGCATCCATCACGTGGTCGGCGTGCCCCTCGAGCAGCGTGCCGAGGACCATCATCCGCTGGAAAGCGTCGAACTGCTCGGGACTCTGCAGCAGCTGCATCGCACCGATGATGCCCTTCTCGCGGGGTTCGGAGCTCTTGAGCGCCTTGGTCATCCGCGTGACGATCTCGGTGGTCGACTCACCGGTCTCGGAGGTGAGGACGGCGACGTTGTCCTGCATGTAATCGCGCAGCCACGGATTGGCCGAGAACTGGACGCGGTGCGTGACCTCGTGGAGGCACACCCACAGACGGAAGTCCGACGGGACGACCTTGAGCTGGCGTTCGACGTTGATGATGTTCGGTGTCACGACCATCAGCACGCCGGGCTCACCGGTCTCCGGGTCCGGCGTGAACGGGTCGTACTGGCCGAGGATGGCCGTGGAGAGGAAGGCGAGCAGACCGCCGGCCTGGACCCCGCCGAACTTGGCCGCGAGGCCGGGCGAGGTCATCTCGAGACCGGCCTCCGATCCCAGCATCGATCGCATCGAGACCGAGGCCGCGTCGATCCACCCCGACCGGTCCAGGACTCGGGTCGTCGGAATGCGGAGCCCGTCGGCGAGACCGGTGACCTCGCGGACCGGTGCCTCCGCACGCGTCGCCGCGTCGGCGAGCTCGGCCTGCGCGGCCTCGTAGGTGTAGGCCGTGGTCTTGGGACCGGGACGGACGAGCCGTTTCGCCGTCGACGCGGCGAGCGTCCAGTCGATCTGCGAGCCGATGCTCAGGCGGGTGTCGTCTCCCACCCGCTCGACCGCGGCCTTGCTGTCGGTTCCTGACATGCTCATCGGCACCCGCACTCTCTGAGTTGACCCACCACGGCGTCCAAGGCGGGTCTCGCGTCCGCCGGCGAGGTGCCACCGGACATGAGGGCGAACGACAGCACGCGGCCATCGATCGTTTGGACTATGCCCGTCAACGAACTGACGCCGGTGAGTGTTCCGGTCTTCGCGCGCACCCATCCGGCACCGGGTGTCGTGGCAACCGGGAAACGGTCGGCGAGTGTGCCCGTACCGGCGGCGATCGGCAGACCGTCGAGCATCGGTCGCAGCTTCGGATGCGAGGCTCCGCTGGCCGCTGTCATCACGGCGTCGAGCAGCGCAGGCGTCGTGCGATTGGCGTAGGAGATGCCCGACGCGTCGGCCAGCGTGGTGCCCTTCCACTGGTCGGGGAAGGTGGTCGACAGGACCTGCCCGATCGCGTCGACGCCGGCGGCAAGGGTCGCGGGTCCGCCGCGATGCACCGACAATTCGACCGACAGCGTCTCGGCGAGCACGTTGTCGCTGTAGCGGAGCATGTCGTTGACCCGGGTCACCAGCGGTGCGGACTCCACCTTCGCCACGACGCGGTCGCCGGCGGGTGCGGACGCCTCGGTCACCGGCGCATCGACGCCGAGCGCTGCGGCCAGAGCCTCGCCGGCCATGATCCCGGGCGTCGCAGACCGCGGCGAGTACTCGTCGAGCGGTTCGAGGCGGCCGCCGTCGACCATCAGCGACTCAATCGGTGCGATGTCGCCGCCCTGGATGTCCCGACGGTCCCAGGTCCGGTCCATCGTCGGGCCGGAGAAGGCACTCAGGTCAACCGCCACCGAGGTGACCGGGATGCCGGCCTGTTTGATCTGCTCGGCGAGGTCGGCGATGCGGGCGGGTTCGCTGTAGAAGGTGTCGGCATCGGCGGGCTGCGCGGTCAGGGTCGGATCGCCGGCGCCCTTGAGGATCACCTGTCCGTTCGACCCGGCGACAACCGTCGTGGTCAGGCGCGCATCGTGCGGCATGGCCTCGAGGAAGGCCGCGGCCGAGAGCACCTTGTCGTTCGACGCCGGGATGCGCGGACGGGTGGGGTTGCGCGACCACAGCACCTCGCCGGTCAGCGAGTCCGAGATCATGCCGCTCAGGACGCCGAGCGCCGGATTCCGCAGCGCGGGAGCGATCGCCTGGGACACCCCGGCCGGGGTCGGGGCCGGAGCGGTGGCGGCGACCGGGTCGATCTGCGGGTCGAGGGAGATCGCGGCGGGCTGCGGCGGGATACCCGGCGGCAGCTCGGCCTCCTTGTCCAGGCGGAGCGCCACGACCACGGCGGCGGTCGACACCAGCGCGAGGACCACGACGGCGACGATCGTCCACCAGAGGAGTCTGCGACTGCGGGGTCTGCCATCACGACCTGCGGGTCTGGTGGTTGCGCCCACGAAGCCTCCGGATCTCTCGCACTGCCCTTACCGATACTGCACTGACCGACCGATACGCCACTGGCCGAAATGTCGGATATGCGCGACCCGAGGATCCGAAACACCCGCGAACTGCGGGGGTACGAAGCCCGAGGTCGTGGGACTAACAGTATCGTTGTTGCGACGCGCGGCCATCTGGGCCGTCCGGCGATCACACCCCCGATCCGCAACTGCCAGGAGGAACAGTGGAATTCGATGTGACCATCGAGATCCCCAAAGGTGGCCGAAACAAGTACGAGGTCGACCACGAGACGGGGAAGGTCTACCTCGACCGCTACCTGTACACCTCGATGGGCTACCCGGCCGACTACGGCTACATCGACGGCACCCTCGGCGAGGACGGCGACCCGCTCGACGCGATGGTCCTGCTGCCCGAGTCGGTTTTCCCCGGCATCATCGTGCGCGCCCGCATCGTCGGCATGTACACGATGACCGACGAAGCCGGCGGCGACGACAAGCTGCTGTGCGTGCCCGCCGGTGACGTGCGCTGGGACCACATCAAGGACATCTCCGACGTGTCGGAGTACGAGCTGGGTCCGATCTCGCACTTCTTCGAGCACTACAAGGACCTCGAGCCCGGCAAGGAGGTCCAGCCCGGCGGTTGGGTCGGCCGGGAAGCCGCCGAGAAGGTGGCCCAGGAGGCCATCGACCGTCTCGCCGCTCACCCGCACGACGCCAACGAGCCCTCGCGCGGCTGACGCCACCCGAGCAGTCGTTCACGACCGCCGACGACACACGCTGTCGTCGGCGGTTCGTGTTCTCCGGGGTGAACCACAATCGCCGCCTCCGGCCACATCGCCACGTACAGAAGGCGATCGTGAGCCGGCGGCGGCGATTCTGCGTTCGGTCTGGCCCGAAACCTAGGCGACCCGGTGGCGCACGTCCGCGAAGACCGGGAGCACCTGCTCGCGGATTCGACGGTCGGTGGCCGACCCGTCGATCGGGACCAGGATCACCGCGTCGGCGACCTCGGCGGCATAGACGTCGCGCAGGAGCGTGATCAGGCCGTGGGTCGTGCCGACGTAGCGAATGGTATCGGAGTTGTCGGTCGCGGCTCCGGCCTGCGCAACGGCGGCACGTGCCGATGCCGCGTGCGGCGCGATGGCCACCTCGACCTCGAGGGCGACGACGAAGTTCGCCTGGTCATGGGTGCCGGCCCGCAGCAGCGAGCGCGCCCGCTGGGCGTCCCGCAGGGTCTCGCGACGCACGACGATCGGGAAGGTCTGGGCGACGGCATCTCCCGCGATCGCGACCTGGAAGCCGGGACGGCCGATGGTGACGGCGTTGCGCGGTGTGTCGAGTTGGATGGTCATGCGGGGTACCCCTCGTCGAGTTCTGGTCGGGTGGTGGTCGTGGTGGCGCAGAGCGTGCCGAGTGCGTCGAGCAGGCGGTCGATGTCGTCGGAGGTGGTGCCCGCACCGAAGCTCGCGCGGACGGCACCTTCGGGATGGCCGAGGCGTTTGAGCAGCGGGTGGGCGCAGAACTTGCCGTCCCGCACACCGATTCCGTGCTCGCTGCTCAGATACTCGGCCGCGACCCGCGGTGCGACGCCGTCGACGGTGAAGCCGGCGATGCCGACGCGGTCGGTCGAGTCGGTGAAGATCTGCAGCGGACGTACGCCGTCGATGTGGGCGAGACCGGCGTCGAGGCGTTCGCAGAGCCGGAGTTCGTGGAGGCCGATGGCCTCCGGGCCCAGCTCGGCCAGCGCGGCGCACGCCTCGGCGATCGACACGGCGCCGAGCACGTTCGGCGAGCCGGCCTCGTGGCGGGCGGCGCCGGTGTGCCAGGTGGTCCCGGCCGAGCTCTCTCCGCCGCCCAGCTCGACGTCGGCGGTCGCTCCCCCGCCGGCGAGGTACGGGTCGGCGGCGTCGAACCAGTCGGACCGTCCGATCAGGACGCCGGCACCGAACGGTGCGTAGGCCTTGTGACCGGAGAAGGCCAGATAGTCGATGCCGTGGCTGACGATCGAGATGGGGCGATGCGCGACGAGCTGCGCCGCGTCGACCAGGATTCGCGCCCCGTGGCGATGGGCGATCGAGGCGAGCCTGCTGATCGGCAGGACCTCGCCGGTGACGTTCGACGCAGCGGTCACCGCGAGCAGCGACGCCGGCTTCGAGGCGAGTTCGGACTCGATCGCGACAAGGGTGTCCTCGATCGTGTCGCAGGCGGTGACCACGCGAGCCCGATTCCGACCGTCCTTCGGTGCGCACCACGGCAGCAGGTTGGCGTGATGCTCGATGTCGAGGACCACGACGTCGCCGGGCGTGATGTGGGCTGCGAGGTTGATCGCGTCAGTGGTGTTACGGGTGAAGACGACGGTGTCGTCGACGCGGCCGCGGACGAAATCGCGCACGGTCTCACGCGCAGCCTCGTAGCGACGGGTGGTGACCTGCGATAGGTGACCTGCACCGCGGTGCACGCTCGCGTACTCACCGAGGGCGCCGGCGACCTGCGCGGCCACTGATGCCAGCGCCGGGGCGCTCGCCGCGTAGTCGAGATTGGCGTAGCTGACGCTGTGTCCGGCGGCGACGGGAACCTGCGCATCCGCACCGACAACCGGTGCGAGCGCGGGGATGGAGGGCGCCCGGTCCGGGATCGCGGGCCCCGCGGCACGGGTCGGGCGGACGATGGTGACGGGTGCCGAGAGCACAGCAGTCATGACAAGAACTCCTCGAGAATCCACACTTGCCGCATTCGGGTTCGAACGCAGCCAGGTCGTCACCCGGAGCACCCCACCGTGGAGGAGGGTTGCCGACCAGCGAGCCGGGGCTTGTCACTGGCACTCATGACCTGCGACAAGGTTCGCGGATCCCGGAGAAGGGTGTCAATTTAGATTCACCGTGATTCCTAGTTAGGACAGGCTTACCTGTACCCTGGCTGTCGTGTCATCGAGTGAGGTCTTCGTGTTGTCGCGTCCGCACGGCACCGTGCGGGGCGAAGGGGTGGTCCGGTCGTTCACCGACGTCGACGAGGCGTCCGCCGCGCTACGGGCGGGCGAAGTCGCGTCGCTGACCGGCGCGATCCCCTTCGATGTGCGCGACCCGGCGGCATTGATCGCCCCCGCACGACTCCGGACCGGCGAAGCACCGCTGCCCGGGACCGGCCCGCTGTCGCGACGAGCGATCTCGACCGTGCTCCACCCCGATGCCGACGAACATCGCGAACGTGTCGCGCACGCGATCAAGCGCATCGTCGCGGGCGACGTCGGAAAGGTGGTGCTCGCGCGCAGCGTCGATCTCGTCCTCGACGAGGGGGTCCGGCCCGACGAGTTCATCGACGCCCTGGCCGGCGGCAACGCCGGACACAACGCCTTCGGCGTGGATGTCGGCGCCGCGACGGGTTCGGGCACCTGGCTGGTCGGCGCGAGTCCAGAAGTCCTGCTTCGCAAGTCGGGTTCGACGGTGACCTGTCACCCATACGCAGGTTCGGCGGCGCGGTCGGCCGACCCCGCCGTCGACCGTGCCACCGCCGACGAATTGCTCGCTTCGGCAAAGGATCTCGCGGAACACGCCTTCGTCGTCGACCACCTGCGCGAACGCCTGGGACTTCTCTGCGACGACATCGACGCGCCGTCGGAGCCGAAGCTCGAGTCCACCGGCGAGGTCTGGCACCTGGCCACCCCGATCCGCGCAACACTCCGCGACCCGGCGACCACCGCCCTCGATCTCGCGCTGCTCCTCGGCCCCACTCCCGCGGTGTGCGGAACCCCGAGTGATGTTGCCGCACAGATCATCCGGGACGTCGAGGGCGACCGCGGTTTCTACGCCGGCGCGGTCGGCTGGTGCGACGCCGCCGGCGACGGCGAGTGGATGGTGACCATCCGCTGCGCCGAACTCGCCGCCGATGGTCGGAGCCTGCGCACCTGGGCGGGCGGCGGCATCGTCGAACACTCCGACCCGCAAGCGGAACTGGAGGAGACCGCGTTCAAACTGCGGACCGTGCTGAACGCGCTAGGGATCGCGGAGCTGCCCTAGCGCTGTGTGAACCCACCATTTTTCGGCAAACCCAGCACCCCGAGGGGTGGTGGCTCTGCCGAAAAGGGTGGGTTTACCCGTCAGCCGAGCGCCTGATCCAGGTCCGCAAGCAGGTCGTCGATGCCCTCGAGGCCGACCGAGAGGCGGACGACCGAGTCGCTGAGACCGATCGCTGCCCGTCCCTCGGGCCCCATCGCGCGATGCGTGGTGGTGGCCGGGTGGGTGATGAGCGACTTGGAGTCACCGAGGTTGTTGGAGATGTCGATGACCTTCAGCGCGTTGAGGACCTCGAAGGCGCGCTTCTTGCCGTCGATGCCGTCGTGGTCGTTGAGCTCGAAGGTCACCACGGTGCCGCCACCGGACATCTGGCTCTTGGCCAGCTCGAACTGCGGATGCGACTGCAGGAACGGGTATTTCACCCAGCGGACGCGGGAGTCGGCTTCCAGGAACTCGGCGATGCGCAGGGCCGAGGACACCGAGGCGTCGACGCGCAGGCGCATCGTCTCGAGACCCTTGACCAGCGTCCAGGCGTTGAACGGGCTCAGCGCCGGACCGGTGTGGCGCATCAGCTGCTGCACCGGGCCGTCGACGTACTCCTTGGTGCCGAGGACGGCACCACCCATGACGCGACCCTGACCGTCGATGTGCTTGGTGCCGGAGTAGACGATGACGTCGGCGCCGAGATCCAGGCCGCGCTGAAGCAGCGGGGTGGCGAAGACGTTGTCCAACACCACCTTCGCGCCCGCGGCGTGGGCCAGCTCGGACACCTTGGCGACGTCGACGAGGGTCTGCATCGGATTCGACGGGGTCTCGAAGAAGATCGCGGTGGCGGGCTTGGACAGCGCCCGCTCCCACTGTTCGAGGTCTTCGCCGTCGACGAACTCGGTCTCGACGCCCCAGCGCGGCAGGATCTCGTTGCAGACCACGAAGCACGAGCCGAACAGGCTGCGGGCGGCGACGAGCCGGTCGCCGGCCTTGAGCAGCGCACCGAGCGCCACGAACACCGCGGCCATACCGCTGGCGGTTGCGAAGCAGGCCTCGGCACCTTCGAGCTGCCGCAGTCGCTCCTGGAACATGTGGACCGTCGGGTTGCCGTAGCGGGAGTAGACGAATCGCTGGTCCTCGCCGGTGAAGGCACGCTCGGCGGCCTCGGCGGAGTCGTAGACATATCCGCTGGTCAGGTACAGCGCCTCGGCGGTCTCATAGAACCCGGAGCGGGCAAGGCCGCCGCGGACGGCGATGGTGTCGGGCGAAAGACCTTCCGGCAGTTCATAACCCACGGACAGATCAGGACTCACGATTGCCTCCACGGCAGGTTTTCGGCGCGCCATCCCGACGCACCTCGATGATCGTTCTCGTCGAGGGCACCCTCGAACCCGTCGACCACGTTGTAGGCCTTGCCGATCCCGTCGGCGGTCGCCGCCTCGGCCGCGCCGATCGATCGGTGCCCGGAGCGGCAGAGGAAGATGACCTCGTGGTCATCGGTGACCCCGGCGCTGCGCAGCTGCTCGACGAACTGCTCGTTTCGACGACCCTCGGGGAATGTCGTCCACTCGGCGAAGATCGTGCGCTTGCCCAGTATCTCGAGGTCGGGGACGCCGACGAAGGACCATTCGGCCTGCGTCCGACAGTCGACGAGGACCGCGTCGGGGTTGTTCTCGAGCTTTTCCCACGCTTCCCGCGGGGTCAGGTCGCCGGCATAGGTCATGAGGAGCACACCTTCCATTCGCCGTTCTCGCGCACCACGGTCGTATCCACGACCTTCTTGTCATCGGGAGTGTTCTTATAGTGCCAATGGACCTGCGCGGTCGCCCGGTCACCGTCGACCACCAGGTCGGTGATCTCGGGGATCTCGATGGGGCCGTTCGCGTCCAGGGACGCCTGGTTCTCGGCGAGGAATCGGGCCTCGGAGACGAACTCGACCTTGTTCAGGTCCGCATCGCAGGTGTTCGCCCGGTACTCGGCGTAGTTCGGGCCGTTGCGCGCCGTGTACTGGTCGTTGATCGCGTACTGGACCAGCGCGTCGTCGCTGACGCGGTCCTCGGGCGGACGCGAGATGTTCGACAGGACGATCCCGAGGGCGAGGAGCGCGACCACACCCGCAGCGGCGAAGAACGGCCAGGCGTTCTTCCAGTTCGGCGGTGTCTCCTCGACGAGGGCGGCGTCGACGTCGTCGTCCGACCCGGCCTTGCCGAGGGCAGGCTTCCTCGGGGACGCGGCACCCCGCGAGGTGTTCCGGGGTGCGGCGCCCTTACCGGTGGGCTTGTCGGGGCCCCCGCCTGCAGCTTTGGCCATGGCGCGAAGTGTAACGACAGTCCTGGTGTGACCTCCGTCCGGCTTCTCCGGCCTCCCGTACCGAATCGCCGGGGCAGGAACTTCCGTGATCCGTAAGTAAGGTGGACCTCACTGCTTCCGTCGACCGGCGAGGACCCTCATGCGTCTGCACACCCACCGACTGTCCGGACTCCTGCTCGCGCTGGTCGCGACGGCTCTGATGGTGACCTCCTGCTCGGCCCCGGACGAGGGTGTCGCCGACGATTCGGCACGGGTCCCCGCCCCGGAGGCCGGCGCGATCCCGGTGACACTGCAGCAGGTCTACGCACCGGCGGTCGTGGAGAAAGCCCCCCAGCGGATCGCCGCCCTGGGGGTCGGCGACGCCGACACGTTGCTGGCCCTCGGCGTCATGCCGACGACGATCGCCCCGTTCGCCGATCCCGACCAGTCGAAGGCGCCGTGGAATGCCGAACTGATCGGCGACTCCCAACCGGTGGTCCTCTCCAACACCTCGGCGGCCCTCGGGAACGAGATCCCCAAGGCGCTCGCCACGAGCCCGGACCTGATCACCGCCGTCGGCGCCGACCCCACCCGCGACCAGTTCGATCTGCTCAGCAAGACCGCACCCACCATCCTCCGGCCCGCCCAGTACAAGCCCTGGCAGGTGCCGTGGACCGCGCAGACCATCCAGATCGGCACCGCGATCGGACAACCCGACCTCGCCCGACGCAAGGTCGGCGAGACCGAGTCCTTCCTCGCGGGCATCCGGGCGAAGAACCCGCAGTTCGCCGGAAAGACCGCCGTCGTGGTGACCGCGAGCCCCACGGGCGGGGTGTCGGTGTACGGACCCGAGGACGGTCGCGCGCAGACTGTCGCCGGCTACGGCCTCACCTTCCCGACCGCCCTGCGCGATGCGATCACCAGCGGTTTCTACGGCGAACTGCCTGCCGAGAGCCTCGACCGGCTCGACGCGGCCGACGTCGTCGTGGCCGTCGACTGGGAGGGCTCGAACGACAAACTGCGGTCGAATCCGGCGTTCACCCGCCTCGAGGTGGCGCGGTCGGGACGTGTCGCCTACCTGTCCCAAGAGGTCGGCAGCGCGATGTCGGTGCCGACCCTGCTGACGATCCCGTGGGTGGCCGGTGAAGCCGTCGGTCCCCTCGCCGAAGCAGCCGGCTCACGCTGACGCGCAGGACGCGACGTCATCACGGGGTGACGTCGAGAAGTGAGGACTACCTCACAGCCGGTTTTGGTCGTAGACACCGAGCGCCTACCGTAGAAGGGATAGGCCATACCCAAGCGTGTCGACACCAGAATCAAGGGTTTCGTATCCGGTTCCGGCGTCGGGGCGCGCCGAGCAACGGAAGACACCTACTCCATGAGCGACAACAGCCGCCCGCTTCGGGTTGCGATCGTCGGTGCCGGTCCCGCCGGGATCTACGCCGCCGACGCGTTGATGAAGTCCGACACCGCGAAGGATCGCGGCGTCAGCATCGACCTCTACGAGCGTATGCCGGCTCCGTTCGGACTGATCCGTTACGGCGTCGCGCCTGATCACCCGCGCATCAAGGGCATCATCACCGCCCTGCACAAGGTCCTCGACAAGCCGCAGGTCCGCCTGCTCGGCAACGTCGACTACGGCACCGACATCACCCTCGAAGAACTCAAGTCGCACTACGACGCGATCATCTTCTCCACCGGCGCCACCGACGACCGCGCCCTCGACATCCCCGGCATCGACCTCGAGGGCAGCTATGGCGCCGCACAGTTCGTCGCCTGGTACGACGGCCACCCCGACTTCCCGCGCACCTGGCCGCTGGAGCAGGAGAAGGTCGCCGTCATCGGCGTCGGCAACGTCGCCCTCGACGTCGCCCGCGTGCTGGCCAAGACCGGCGACGAACTGCTGCCCACCGAGATCCCGGCCAACGTCTACGAAGGACTCAAGGCCAACAAGGCCATCGAGGTCCACGTCTTCGGCCGCCGCGGACCCGCCCAGGCCAAGTTCACCCCGCTCGAGCTCAAGGAGCTCGACCACTCGCCCAACATCGAGGTCATCGTCAACCCCGAGGACATCGACTATGACGAGGGTTCTACCGTCGCCCGTCGCGGCTCGAAGATCACCGACCAGGTCGCCACGATCATCGAGAACTACGCGATCCGCGAACCGAAGCAGGGGGCGATCCACAAGCTGTTCCTGCACTTCTTCGAAAGCCCCGTCGAGATCCTCGGCGAAGACGGCAAGGTCGTCGGCCTGCGCACCGAACGCACCCAGCTCGACGGCACCGGCAACGTCAAGCCCACCGGCAAGATCACCGACTGGGAGGTCGGCGCGGTCTACCGTGCGGTCGGCTACCTGTCGGACAACCTGCCCGACATCCCCTTCGACTCCCAGGCCGGGGTCATCCCCAACGAGGCCGGACGCGTGTTCGACGAGGGTGAGCAGCTCACCGGCGTCTACACCACCGGTTGGGTCAAGCGTGGTCCGGTCGGCCTGATCGGCCACACCAAGGGCGACGCCAACGAGACCGTCGACTGCATCCTCAAGGACATGGAAGCCGACAAGCTCCTCGCACCGGCCACCCCCGGCGAGGACGCGATCATCGAGCTGCTCGAGTCCAAGAACATCCCGTTCACCACGTGGGACGGCTGGTACCGCCTCGACGAGCACGAACGCGCACTCGGTGCAGCCGAGGGCCGCGAGCGCGTGAAGGTCGTCGAACGCGAGGACATGCTCGCCGCATCCGAGCCCCACAAGGTGGCGCGTCCGTCCGCCTGAGGCGCCCTCAGCAACAACAACGACGAGGGGCGACCGGTTCTCACCGGTCGCCCCTCGTTTGTTCGTTCCGGACTCAGCGCCCGGGGATGGTGGGCACTCCCTTGACGTTGTTGCCGCCGCCGGTCACCTGGGCGGCCGACGCGGACGAGCCCGTGCCGAAGCGGTCGAACGGGTTGTCGATGCGACGGACGTTCCACCAGAAACCGACGTTGTCGGTCAGGTTCTCGGCGTAGTCGGAGATCGCGTAGCCGGAGATCGACGACGGGAAGCAGCCGAACCAGGTGGTCTTGATGGTCAGGGATTCGTTCTTCTTCAGCTGCGCCTTGAACTTCGTCGCGCCGCCGGTCTCCTGCAGTGTGACGTTGCGGAATTCGCCGTCACGCGCGGTGACGCGCATGAACCGGGTCATGCTCCACGCCTGGTTCCACGGGGTACCCGGGGCACCGAACTGGCAGTAGACCCCACCGGTCATCTGCAGGTTGGGGACGGCGGCCTGCGCGGGCGCGGCACCCACGAGCGTTCCTGCCGCGATGCTTCCCGCAGCCAGAACCCCGACAACGGCCCGTTTGAGTGACTTCATCGATCCTCCTGTTTTCACAACCCTGGAAACACTGGGCATATCGATCCGAGCTCAACGCAGTGTTACCGAAGACGCAACCTCCACTCACTCCGGTGCGGTCTTTCGTTACCCGAACGACATGAACGATGCCGCGCCACGAGCGTCGCCGAACAGCGTTGGTAAGGTAACCCTTCGTGCGCCGCCCCTTCCGTGTTCTCGGCATTCCCGTGCTGGTCGCGGTTCTGGTGGGGCTGGTCGTCGCCTCCGTGCTCTTCGGCACCCGTCCCGTCCCGCTCGACGAGGTCTGGGGGAGTTTCGCCGACGGGATCTCCGAGATCTGGGCCGCCCTCCTCGATCTCCGGATGCCGGCGATCAGCAAGGACACCGACGTCGACGGCATCGTCTGGGACCTCCGCGTCCCCCGAACCCTCCTCGGTCTGTTCGCCGGTCTGGCCGTCGGCGCCGCCGGTGCCCTCACCCAGGGACACACGTGTAACCCCATCGCCGATCCCGGCATCCTCGGCGTGAACGCCGGAGCCGCATGCGCCGTGGTGGCCGGTATCTACCTGGTCGGGATCACCAGCCCCGTCGCGTTCATGTTCTTCGGTCTGCTCGGCGCGATCATCGCCGCGACCGTCGTCTTCGGGCTGTCGGCACTGAGCGGCTCGAGTCCGCTCACCCTGGTCCTGGCCGGCACCGGCCTGACGGCGATGCTCACCGCGATCACCTCCTCGATCGTGCTCGTGGACACCAACTCGCTCGACCAGTGGCGGTTCTGGAGCGTCGGTTCGACCGCAGGCCGTGGCATCGACGTGTTCTGGGCGAGCCTGCCGTTCATCGGAGTCGGACTGGTGTTCGCGCTGGCGAGCGGCTTCTTCCTGAACGTCCTCAGCCTCGGCGACGACATGACCAAGGCGCTGGGCTCGCGGGTGGTCCTGATCCGCGCGCTCGGCATCCTGACGATCACCCTGCTGATCGGCGCCGCCACCGCGGCCTGCGGGCCCATCGTGTTCCTCGGACTCGTCGTGCCGCACATCGCCCGAGCGTTCGTCGGCGCCGATTACCGCTGGATCATCCCGTATTCGGCGCTGCTCGGCGGGATACTCCTCGTCGGTTGCGACATCCTCGGCCGCGTCGTCGCGCGCCCGGGTGAGGTCCAGGTGGGCGTCATGCTGGCCCTGGTCGGCGCTCCGTTCCTGATCTTCATGGTCCGTCGGCAGAAGTTGGCAACCGTATGAACTCCTCCGACGTGACGACGCCCGAGCCCGCCGCCGGTGGGACCGGATCTCGTGCGCGCAGCATCGCCCCGCATCCCGGCGGCTACCGCGTCGCGATCGAACCGGTGTCGTTCGTCGTGCGCACACGCATGCTGATCGTCGCGCTCGTCTCGGCGGTACTCGCCGTGGTGCTGTTCCTGACCAGCGTCGGCGTCAGCGACTTCCCCCTCACCCCGATCGACGTCGCGCGAATCCTGTTGGGTGGGGGCACCCGCATCGAGAACGTCGTCGTCTTCGACGTCGCGCTCCCCCGGGCCCTCGTCGGACTGCTGGTGGGCATCGGGCTCGGGTGCTCCGGCTCTCTCACCCAACTGATCTCGCAGAATCCCCTCGCCACCCCCGACATCCTCGGCATCACCGCCGGAGCGAGCGCGGCGGCGGTCGCGGCCATCGCCTTCTCGAACACGAGCTGGGGCAGCTGGTTCGGCGAGCTCGGTGTCCCGGCGTCGGCGATGATCGGCGCGCTGCTGACCGCAGCACTCATGTACGTGCTCGCATGGCCCGGCCGCAAGGCCAACAGCGGCATCAACCCGTTCCGCCTCGTGCTGATCGGTGTCGGCATGACCTGGATGCTGCAGGCGCTGACCAACTTCCTGTTGACCCGCGCCGACATCCGCGATGTGGGGCGCGCCCAGGTGTGGCTGGTCGGCTCGGTCGCCAACGTGGGCTGGTCCAATGTCTGGCCGGTGGTCGGCGGCGTCGTCTTCGGGATCGTGGTGATCGTCGTGCTCTCACGGCAGATCGGCATGCTGAGCCTCGGGCCGGATCTCGCACGCGGACTCGGCGTCCGCACCGGCGCGGTGTCCACGACACTGCTGCTGACCGCGGTCCTAATCAGTGCGCTGTGCGTGTCCGCCGCCGGGCCGATCGCGTTCGTCGCCCTGCTCGCCCCGCAGATCGCACTGCGCCTGGCCCGCACCGCGGTGCCGACCCCGCTCCTGTCCGGCCTGGTCGGTGCATCCCTGGTGCTCGGCGGAGATCTGTTGTGCCGCACGGTGCTGCCCGGCGGCCTACCCGTCGGCATCGTCACCGCCGCGATCGGCGGACCGTTCCTCATCTACCTGATGATCGCGATGTCCCGGAAGGCGACCGTATGACCATCTCCCCCACCGAGAACGCCCCGCAGGCGACGTCCCGGCTCCGCGGCAGCGGACTCACCGTCGGCTACGACCAGCGGGTGGTCATCGACGGCCTGGACATCGACATCCCCGACGGCCAGGTCACGACCATCATCGGCTCCAACGGGTGCGGTAAGTCGACGTTGCTCCGATGCCTCGCCCGACTGCTGCCGCCCAAGGCCGGCACGGTCTATCTCGACGGCGACGACATCGCGCACGTGCGGCCCAAGCAGATCGCCCGGACCCTGGCGATCCTGCCCCAGAACCCGGTCGCCCCCGAGGGATTGACCGTCGCCGATCTCGTCGGCCGGGGCCGGCACCCGCACCAGCGGTGGTACCAGCAGGCGACCGCGGCCGACGAAGCCGCCGTCGCCGAGGCGATGGAGATGACCGACACCCTCGAACTCGCCGACCGAACCCTCGACGCCCTCTCCGGCGGTCAGCGCCAGCGGGTCTGGATCGCGCTCACGCTCGCGCAGGGCACCGACCTCATCCTGCTCGACGAGCCGACCACCTACCTCGACCTCGCCCACTCGATCGACGTCCTCGACCTCGTCCGCCGCCTCCGCGACGACCACGGCAAGACCGTGGTGATGGTCCTGCACGACCTCAATCTCGCGGCACGCTACAGCGATTCGCTGGTGGTCATGAAGAACGGCGCCATCGTCACCACCGGCACCCCGGCCGAGGTCATCGACGCCGAGATGCTCGACGAGGCCTTCGGCCTGCGGGCACATGTGATGACGGACCCGATCTCGGGCGGACCGCTGATCGTGCCGCTCGGCGCGCACACCCGCGCCTTCTAGGCGCCTGGATCCCGTTCGCGGCCGGCGTCGTTGGCGAGCATCTGCTCCCGCAGCGAGTCGTAGACGGGCGGGGTCCCGGAGAGGTGTGCGACGAGTACGGCCGCCGCGGTCGCGGCGAGCATGGGGACCGCCACGGTCGTCGTCGCGCTCATCTCCATCACCACGACCATGCCGGTGAGCGGCGCCCGCACCACCGCGCCGAACAGTGCGGCCATGCCCGCGAGCACGAGGGCATCGCGCAGCGTCGAATCCGATTGCGGGATCACGGCCTCGAGGCCCGCGGAGAACAGCACACCCCACAGCGCACCGAGTGCGAGCATCGGCGCGAACAGACCACCGGGTGTGCCCGCGGCGTAGGACAGCGGTCCGGCGACGAACCGGACGACGAACAGTGCGGCGACCACCGGCAGGACCACCGAGCCGTCGAAGATCTGTTGCGCCAGGTTGTCTCCGCCACCGGCCGCGTCGGTGTCGACGGCCATCAGGCCGCCGACGATCGCGCCGATGATCGCGGCCCTCGCGATCTGTGGGACGCGCGTGATCCCCCGAACCGCGGTGATCGCCCCGAGAACCGCTCGGCCATAGGCGATCCCGATGAGGCCGCTGAGAAGACCGAAGACCACGAACACCGGCAGCAGGGTGATCGAGGGCGGCGCGACCACGCCGACGAGGAAATCGGGCCGGTCGCCGAGGATCACGTGGCCGCAGGCCACCGCCGCGGCCACGGCGAGGATGGTCGGTACCACCACCCGGATCCGGAAGGAGTGGGCCACCTCCTCGAGCGCGAAGAGCGCGCCACCCACGGGCGCGGTGAAGGCGACGGCGAGACCGGCCCCGCTGAGCGAGGTCTGCATGACGCGGACGTCGTGCTCATCGAGCTTGGCACGGCGCCCGGTCTCGGAACCGACAGCGGCACCCATGTGCACGGTCGGGCCCTCCCGACCGAGGATCAGACCCGAGCCGATCGCGGCCAGCCCACCGACGAAGCGGGCGGGGATCACGCGCAGCGGCGCCGGCTCCGCCTCACCACGTTCGACCGCCTCCACGTGCTGGATGCCGCTACCGGCCGCGATCGGCACCAGGTGCGAGATGAACGCACCGAGGGCCGCACCCGCGGCCGTCAGTGCGACCGGGATGAGCCACCCCGGGGCGCCCAGACCGTCGGCCCAGTCCAGCATCTCGAACCGCCACCGGTTGAGATGGTCGAGGCACCACCGGAAAGCCCCGCCGAGGACACCGGTCACGCAGCCGGCGACGACGGCGAGCACGCACAACCTCACCAGGCCCTGATTGTCGGTCGTCGGCGAGGTCACAGAAGGAAGTTACCGCGCACGACGCCCCCATCCGGCACTTCCGAACAGCAGGTTCGTGTCATCGAGGGATCAATCGGAGTCACACCGGCTGGATCAGACGCCCCTGCACTACCAGCGACGCGGTCTGCTTCAACCGCCGGACACGAATGCTGACCGAGTAGCCGAGAATCCCTTCCATCGCACCGATTCTGGTGCGCAGATACCGGTAGAAGTCGTCGGCGTCGCGGCAGATCACCGAGACCATGAGGTTGTGTTCGCCGCTGATCGCCGCCGCGAACGCGACCTCGTCGTGCGCGGCGACCGCCTCGCCCACCGCATCGATGGCGTGCGGCGACACCTTGAGCCACAGGGTGGCGCTCAGCCCGAAACCCAGCCGCTCCGGCAGGATCTCGACGTCGTACTGCAGCGCGCCGCTCTGTTCCAGGGTCCGCAGTCGTCGACGCACCCGTCCCACCGTCCACCCGCAGACACGCGCCAGCTCACGATGCGGCAGCCGACCGTCCTGCGTCAGCGCATCGATGAGCGGCGCATCGTCGTCGGTGAGGCGCGCGTTCTCGATGAGCCCACCGCCCTCGGGTTCCTCGTCGGCGCCGGCGATACCGCACGCCGCCGCGGCCAGCAGCGCGCGGGACTCCTCCGGCAACCACCCGCCGAAGCCGGTCCACTTCGAGGCCGAACCCGGGTTGAAGGCGTGCAACAGGAGATCGACGTGAAGGTCGAGGACCGCTGCGCGTGACGGCAGCGCCGCGAGCAGCGCATCGTCGCCGACGTCCCCGATCGGCGCCCGCACGATGCAGACGATCTCGGACCCGCCGGACACTACGTAGGCGAAGACCACGTCACGTCGCCGGGCAAGGGACGCGGCCAGCGGCTCCAACCGGTCCGGGCGGCATCGCACACGTGCCACCCACTCCGCATCGCCACGCACCGCCGGGCGGACGACTCCGACGACTCTCGTCACCCCGGCCCGGCGCAGTGCCTGGTACCGCCTCGCCGCGGTCTGCTCCGAGATTCCGGCGACCTCCCCGAGCAGGCGGAACGATGCGCGCGGATACACCTGAAGAGCGCGGAGGATTGTTCCGTCGGTGTCGTCCATTGTGGAGGAATACTACCGACCTATGTCGCTTCAACCGACAAATGTGCCGCGCAGAACGTTGTGGTTGCAGGTTTCGTACCCCCACCCCGGACAATTGGGGTCCTGCGCTTCGCGCGGCAACCATCGCCGGGTCCCCATCCGAGACGACGACCCGTGGTCGCGTCCGGTAGGACCGTGCCACCCCTGACATCGAAAGCGAGTGTGCGTGACCACCACGTCCACCACCCTTCCCGCTCCCCCCGAGCGCCGGACGGCCACCATCGTGATGGCCTGCCTCGGCGTCTTCGTGGCCTACCTGCCGATCACCAGCGTCGCGGTGAGCCTGCCGGCGATCGGCAACGCCCTCGGCGCGTCGACGGCGCAGCTGTCCTGGGTGCAGGACGCCTTCGTGCTGCCGATGGCGGCGTTCATCCTGACCGCTGGTGTCTTCGGCGATGTCCACGGTCGACGCAAGGTCTATCTGACCGGCCTCGCGCTGTCCGCAGTGGGCGCCGTCGTCGCACTGTCGGCGCAGTCCATCGCCTTCGTGTGGGTCGGCCAGGCCCTGGCCGGCACCGGCGCCGCGGCCCTGCTGCCGACGACCCTCGCGCTCATCAGCCACGCGGTCCCCGACTTCCGGGAACGCGGCAAGTTCATCGGTATCTGGGCGTCGTCGCTGATGTTGGCGCTGACGGTGGGGCCGATGATCGCCGGACCGGTGGCCGAGAACCTCGGCTGGCGATTCATCTACGTGTTGCCCGTCCCGTTCGCCGTCACCGCCTTCGCGATCGCCCTGGCCGCGCTTCCGGAATCGCGTGCACCGCACAACCGGCGCCTCGACTGGCCCGGTCAGGTGACCGCCGCCGTCGCGGTCACTGCACTGGTCTTCGGCGTGATCGAGGCCGGCGTCAACGGACTGGGCGACGCCCGCGTGATCGTCGCCCTGATCATCGCGGTGCTCTCGGGTGCGGCCTTCGTCGCCGTCGAACGTCGTTCCGACAGCCCCATGCTCGACCTCGCACTGTTCCGCAGTCGCGCGTTCACCGTCACCACACTGATCGCGATGATCAGCTTCCTGTCGCTGATCGGCTTCATCTTCGTGCTCAGCATGTACTTCGGCCTGGTGCAGCAACTCGGCACGATCGAGGCCGGCTGGCGCCTCGCGCTGATGAACGGCGCCTCCATGGTCGTAGGTGCGCTTGCGGGCAAGCTGATGCACCGGGTCCAGGCGCGCATCCTGATCGGCGGCGGCCTGGCCGCGGTCGCCGCGGCACAGTTCGCGCTGCTCACCATCGACGCCGACACCTCGTTCGCCGCGATCGGGTGGCGCCTGGTCGTGCTCGGTCTCGGCATGGGTTTCGTGATGGCCCCGATGACCGCGACCGCAGTCGCCGCGGTGCCCTACCGACTGGCGGGCATGGCGGCAGCGGGCAACAACGCCTTCCGTCAGGTCGGCGGTGCGCTCGGTCCGGCCGTCCTCGGCGCCCTGCTCACCGCGGGCGCGGTGAGCTCGCTTCCCCGGCAGCTCGCCGATGCGGGAATCGACGGCGAGCTGCGCGAGCGCGTCGTCGACGCGGTGGACGGCGAGGGTCTCGGTGCCGTGGCAGGTCTCGACCTCGGCGCGGACACCCCGACGGTCATGAACGCCGTCGGGGACGCCTTCCTCGACGGCATGCAGCTGTGCCTGATCTTCTCGGGCGCCCTCACCGCCGCAGCCGCCGTGCTGTGCCTGGTGATGCTCAAGCCCGGGACAGGCGCCGCCCACTAGTCACCGACGCATTGCGGCAGTTGGTTCCGGATTCCGGAACCAACTGCCGCAACTTTGTTCTCCGGGCCGATCAGGCGAAGGCCGCGGCCACATCGGCGGCGCGTCGGAGCTGGTCGGGGTCCGAACTCGTCGGGATGAGCTGCACCTCGTCGGTGCCGATGTCGGCGAAGCGGCGCAGCACCTCGGCGAGCTCGGCCTCGGTACCCGACCACCCCGTCGTGGGCGCGATGGCGTCGACGAACTCCGACGGAATCCAGTTCATGTAGTGGTGCAGATGCCGAGTCACCTGCGCCCGCGGCGCCTCCCCCTCGCCGATGGCGAACCAGAACGATGTCGCGAGATGCGGTGCGGGTCGCCCGGCCTCGGCCCACGCCGACCGCGCGACGTCGAACAGTTCGTTCTGCTTCGAGGCATCGAGGTCGAGGGTGACGCCAGCGATGCCGTCGGCCCAGTCGACGGCGCTGCGGATGGTCTTGGGTCCGGTGGTTCCGACGTGCAGCGACGGACCGCCCTTGCGATACGGCGACGGCCCGACCGGAAGCACCGACTCGGTCAGCTTCTCGCCGGCCCAGACCTGCTTCATGGTCTCCGCCCGGGCGGCGAGTTGCCTCATGGTCTGGGTGGACGGGTCCGCGCCGACGGCCCGGTAGTCCTCGTGCCGGCCGCCGACTCCGAGCGCCACCGTGAGCCTGCCCTCCGACAACATGTCTCCGGTCGCCAGTGCCTTCGCGAGCATGACCGGGTCGTGCAGCTGGGGCACCACGACCGTCATCACCAGGGGTACGCGCCGGGTCCACGCGGCCACCGCGCCGAGGAATGTCAGACACTCGGGGTTGTCGAACGCTATCCGCTCACCCCAGCACAGGGAGCTGAAGGGGCCGTCGTCAATGGTGGTGGCCCATGAGTGGAGGGTCTCTGCGTCGAGATCCGGCTCCATCACGGGCATCGTCATCCCGATGCGCACAGGCGCCATTCTGGCACGCGGGGGTCGGGCGTATCCCGTTCTCGGAGAACGAGCCTCACCAGACGAAGGCGCCGCCCGTCCAGATGCTGGTGGCGACGAGCGCGAAGAGCAGTTCGATGCCGATCGTCTTGGCCGCGGCCCTGAGTGCGGCCACCGCACCGCGCCAGGCCAACTCGAGGCTCTGGGTCCGCACGAGTTCGGCGGCGACCGCGCCCACGACGAAGCCCAGGAGCAGACCGATCACGGGCACGACGAAGAAACCGACGATCCCGACGATTCCACCCACCACGACGGTTCGGTTCGGAATTCCGTCCGTACGCAACGACTTTCCGGCAACGAGGTATTTGATGACCTCGCCGACCACGAGCACGAGGAGGGCTGCGGCGAACACCGACCAGGCCCAGCCGCCCACGACGATCGCCCAGACGAGCAGCGCGCCGGCGATCAGCAGCGTTCCCGGCAGGATCGGGACGACGATCCCGACCAGGCCGACGAAGATGACGGCCGCGACCAGCAGCTCACCCCAGAGCGGCACCTGTACGACGCCCGATCAGTCGCCGGCGACGGGCGACCCGGAGGCCGGCTCGTCGGCGGGATCACCGGTCTTCACCAGCGACGTCATGACCGGGGACTGCCCCGGGGCCACCGAACGGGGCGGGCCTGCGGGACGGGGCGCCCCGGGAGGTGCCATCGGCCGCTGACCTCCGGGACCGCCGATGGGTCGGGGTGCGGGGCGTGGCCCGGGAGGCGGTACCGGGCGGCCGGTCGGCGGGACGGGACGACCGGGCGGCGGACCGGCAGGCCCGGGCGGCGGACCGACAGGTCCGGGCGGCGGACCGACGGGTCCGGGTTGGGGGCCGGGACGGCGCGGCGGTGGGGGCGGCGGCAGAACCGTCGCCTTGCGGACAGCGGGACGGCCCGGCACGGGTGTGACGAGAGAAGCCGCCCGCACGGCACGCTCGCGAGCGGCGGGGACGTCGTCGGCGGTCGCGGTGACCACCCCCATGCGTCGGCGATGGTAGCTCTCGGGCTTGCCGAACAGGCGGATGTCGGTCTCGGGCACCGCGAGTGCCGCCGCAACGTTCTCGAATCCGATGGCGGGCTGGTCGAGCTGCCCGTAGATCACCGCGGACGCGCCGGGCGACGCCAGGGTGACGTCGACGGGCAGGCCGAGGATCGCGCGGGCGTGCATCTCGAACTCCGACAGCCGCTGGGTCGCCATGGTGACGAGGCCGGTGTCGTGCGGCCGCGGGCTCACCTCGGAGAAGTAGACGTCGTCGCCCTGGACGAACAGCTCGACACCGAAAACACCACGGCCGGCGAGCTTTCCGTCACCGAGCGCGGTGGCGATGCGTGCCGCGATCGAGGTCGCGGAGGCATGCGCGTCCGGACTCATCTCGTGCGGTTGCCAGCTCTCGACGTAGTCGCCGTTGATCTGGCGGTGACCGATGGGGGCGCAGAAATGCGAGGTCAGCAGCCCGGTCCGCGGGTCGATCGCGCGCACCGTGAGAAGCGTGATCTCGTAGTCGAATTCGATGAACCCCTCGACGATGACGCGGTTGCCCTGGACGCGGCCGCCGGTGTTCGCGGTCTCCCACGCCGCCGCGACGTCGTCGGGTCCGCGCAGGACCGACTGCCCCTTGCCGGAGGAGGACATCACCGGCTTCACGACGCACGGGAAGCCGATCTGCCGGGCGGCGACCGTCAGCTCCTCGAGGGTGTCGGCGAAGAGGTACGGCGACGTCGGGAGGCCGAGTTCCTCATCGGCGAGGCGTCGGATGCCCTCGCGGTTCATCGTGGCGACGACAGCACTCGCGGTCGGGATGACCTCCGCGATGCCGCGCTCGGCGACCTCGACGAGCGCCTCCGTCGCGATGGCCTCGATCTCCGGCACCACGTAGGCGGGCCGATGCTTGTCGATGACGGCGAGCAGCGCTTCCGGGTCGGTCATGTCGATGACCTCGGCGTGATGCGCGACCTGCTGGCCGGGTGCGTTGGCGTAACGATCCACGGCGACGACCTCGACGCCGAGACGCTGGAACGCGATCACGACCTCTTTGCCGAGTTCGCCCGCACCGAGCACCATCACCTTGGTCGCCGTCGGACTCAGCGGCGTACCGATGACATCCGACGGGCCGATCGTCGGCGCCGGCTGATCCGCGCTGGTCGCGCTCTCGCTGTTCGACGTCATTCCCAAATCCTACTTGTCGCCGGCGCGGGTTCTGCCACGGTGACACCCGGTTGTGCGGTGTCGTGGTGTGGCTCTCAACCGATGACCTCGTGCACGTAGCACCACCTCCAGCTCTCGCCGGGTTCGGCGGAGCGCATGACCGGATGGGCGGTGTCGTGAAAGTGCGCGGTCGCATGCCGGCGCGGACTCGAGTCACAGCATCCGATGTACCCGCATCGCAGACACATCCGCAGGTGAGCCCAGTGGTCCTCCCCGATCGCGAGGCAGCCCTCGCAGGAAAGCCTCTCGCCCGCCGGTGGTTCCGGCACAGGTATCGAGTCGTCCGCGACCGCGGCCAGCTCGGGGCAGCGCGCCGACGGGTCCGACGCGGCGTCGGCGTCGGGCGCCGGACCCGACGAGGCGTCGCCGCGGGACGAGAACCGGCGGAAGATCTGCATGTTCACCATTATCAACCAGGCCTCCGGCGATTACAGTCGCTCGGATGAGTGCATCGCTTCTGGTCATCGCGGTCGTCGCGTTGGCGGTGGCTGCTCTCTGCCGTCGCTACGGGTTGTCCTCGCCGCTGATCCTGGTCACCGTCGGCCTGGCGATCGGTTGGATCCCCGGCCTGCCGACGCCGGAGCTGAACCCCGAACTCGTACTCTTCCTCATCCTGCCACCACTGCTGTACTCCGCTGCCCAGGAGAGCTCGTACCAGGCGATCCGAGCACGCTGGCGTGGGATCGCGGCGCTCGCTGTTGGCCTACCGCTGGTGACGACGGTCGTCGTCGGGTTCGTCGCCCATCTGACCGTCCCCAACCTCCCACTGTCCGCGGCTCTCGTGCTCGGTGCCGTGGTCGCTCCTCCGGATGCGGTGTCGGCGCAGGCGATCGGCCGTCGCCTCGGACTTCCCCGGCCGGTCATGACTCTCCTCGGCGGTGAGAGCCTCCTCAACGACGCCACGGCACTGACCGCGTTCCGCATCGCCCTCGCGGCCGCCATCGGCCTGACCACGTCACTGGGCGAGGGGTTGCTGACCTTCGCCGTCGCGGCGATCGGCGGCCTCGTGGTCGGCCTCCTCTTCGGCATGGCGGTCTCGTGGGTACGGGTGTGGTTGACCGACCCCCCGATGGAGACCGCGATCGGCATCCTGGTGCCCTTCGCCGCCTATTTCGTCGCCGAACAGCTGCACTGCTCGGGCGTGATCGGCGTGGTGACGGCCGGATTGTTCCTCGGTCAGCGGTCGGCCCGCCTCGGCTACGCCACCCGGCTTCAGGACGAAGCGGTCCGCAAGTCCATCGACGTCATCCTCGAATCCTTCGTCTTCCTGCTCATCGGCGTCCAGATGCCGTTCATCATCGAGGGCGTCGAGGGCGAATCGTGGGTTCAGGTCGCCATCGATGCCGCCGCAGTGCTCACCGCCACCATCGTCATCCGGTTCCTCTGGGTCTACCCGGCCGCCTTTTTACCGGGTGTGATCTTCCGCGGGAAGCTCGGACCGGATCCGCGCCCGACACCGGCCTCGGTCTTCGTCGTCTCCTGGGCGGGGATGCGCGGAGTGGTCTCACTCGCTGCCGCCTTCGGCATCCCGTTGACGACCGAGTCCGGCGAACCCTTCCCGGCGCGCGCCGAGATCCTGCTCCTGACGTTCGTGGTCGTGGTCGGCACTCTCCTGATCCAGGGCACCACGCTGCCCTGGGTGATCCGGAAGCTCGGCGTCACCGGCGACGAGCGCGCGCAGGATCGTCTCGCCTATGCCGCCGCCCAGGACCGGGCCTCGCGGGAGGCCGAGCGTCGACTCGAGGAGATCGCCGCCGGCCTCGCCGACGACGACCCCAGCCGTATGCAGGTGGTCCTCATGCGCAAATGGATCACCTCGCAGCGCAATGTGGCGTGGGAGGAACTCGGCCGTGGCCCCGAGACGATCGGCGAGAGCCCCACCGCCGCAGGCTCCCGTATCCGCACCGAACTCCTGCACCTGCAACGCAAGGTGTTCATCGAGGAGCGCGACGCCGGGCGCATCGACGACGAGGTTCTGCGAATCGCGCTCCGCAGACTCGACTTCGCCGAGGGACAGGGCGACCGGGACGCCTGAATGCCCGTGAGTAGCCCGGAGCCTGCGACGAGCCGTATCGAAGCCAGCCTGACCTCGATACGCGGCGTCCTCGCTCCGCTCGGTCGACGCTACTCGGCCGGCGGGGCAGGAGCCTGCGGAAGCCTTTCCCGCTCCGCTCGGTCGGCGCTACTCGGCCGGCGGGGCAGGAGCTTGCGGAACCCCTTCCCGCTCCCTGAGTAGCCCGGAGCCTGCGGAGGGCGCATCGAAGGGCGAAGGGTCATCCACCTGAACGATGGCGGGGAGTTCTGCCCATGTTCCAGACGAAAAACCTGCTCTAACTTCGGTTTCCATGACAACAACGCACACCCGCCTGGCCACCGCCGGCGCCTCACTCGTCCTCGCCGCCGGCGCGCTCGCCGCCGGCACGTCCACGGCCGGCGCGGCCCCGATCGCGCCGTCGTGCGACGGCAACCAGTACACCGTCACCTCGGTCGTGACCGCGAAGTCCGCCGCCACCATCTGCCAATGGGGCAACGGTGATCTCGAATACCGGGGCGTCGCACGCAGTTCGGGAAACACCCTGTGCATCCCGGTCTCCGGCGTGTTCGAACAGGAGAACGGCAGCGGCCGTTACTACTACGTCGCCTACAACAACGGGTACAAGTACTCCGTCTTCGACGGCCTCGGCCTCAGCATCGTCGGGCCCGACGGCCTCCTGATCAGCTCCGAGGACGCCATCTGACCACCTAGCCGGTGTCCGTTTCCGCAGTCGCCTTCTCCCCCAGCGTGTTCTCGAGGGTCGCCGTGCGCTCCCCCGTGGCGGCCGCGTAGACGACCGTCTCGGCCGTCCGGCCGCGCAACGACAGGGTTTCCAGCTGGGTCCAGCGACGGGCTTCGGCCGGATCGGCGGCCTCGACCGCGCGTCCCGACGCCAACGGACTCGACGGGTCGCGTTTGGCGAGTTCGGAGAGCCGCGCACTCTCGTTCACCGGGTCGCCGATCACCGTGTACTCGAAACGTTCGATGGCGCCGACGTTTCCGGCCACCACGGCCCCGTAACTCACCCCGACCCCCGCGGACAGTTCGGGCACCTCGACCGCGAGGTCGGCGACGATGCGACGTGCCGCCGCGAGTGCCGCGCCGGCCGGGTCGTCGAGTTCGATGGGCGCGCCGAAGACCGCCAGGACGGCGTCGCCCTCGAACTTGTTGACGAGTCCGTCATTGTCCTCGACGGCTCGGACGATCACGGCGAAGAACTTGTTGAGGATCTCCACGACCTCGGTCGGACGGCGTTGCGCAGCAAGAGTCGTCGAACCGATCACGTCCACGAAGAGGGCGGCAGCCACCCGCTCGGTGCCACCGAGTTCGGGATCCGACGACAACGCCGCCTCCGCGACCTCGCGGCCGACGTGGCGCCCGAACAGGTCACGCATCCGTTCCCGTTCCCGCAGCCCCGAGACCATCGCGTTGAAACCCACCTGCAGGTCACCGAGTTCGGTGCCGTCGTAGACGACGAGGTCGGCGTTCTCGAGATCGCCCGAGGTCACGCGGTTCATCCCGGACCGCACGGAACCGATCGGCCCGGTGATGCTCATCGACGAGAGCAGTGTCAGCAGCAGACCGGTGAACAGGGCGGTGAGGCCCAGGACCGTCACTCCGATGAAGAGGTCCAGCTTCGACGTCTCGTCGCGCCCCACTCCGAATGCCACGACCAGCAGGATGCCGATGATCGGGATCGCCGACCCGACCATCCACGACACCACCGCCCGGGTCTTCACACCGGTGCGTTTGCGGCGGTGGAATCCGGCCGAGATCAGTTCGGCCACAATGGGCCGCAGGGTGAAGTCGATAAAGAGGTACGAGATGCCCACCACGACGACGCCGCTCATGCCGACGACGAAGAGCGTCTTGGGGATCAGCTGCGGGTCGGCGACGCCGTACATGATCGTCAGCATCACGGTGGCACCCGCCCAGAGCAGGCCCTGCACCAGCGACAGTCGCCAGGGCAGGCGCATCGTGCGGCGCGCATCGCGCTTGGTCGGGGCCTCGTCGCGGATCGCCCACCGGAGATTCCGGACGCCCACCAGGGTGCCCCAACCGATCCCGATGACGAACGCGCCGAGGATGTACACGGGTACGGCGATGTAGTTCACCCACCACAATTCGGCGGTGAAGACCGTCGGTTGCGGGATGCCCACGGCAGCCAGAGCGGTCGCGACGACGGCGCCGAAGATGTTCGCCACCACGATCGACGTGGTCAGCAGTGTCTGGATTCGAACGCGTTGCTTGACCCCGCTCTCCTCGACCGAGCCGAGCAGAATCGACCCGTAGTCGCGGCTCCCCCGCCTCGAACGCATGCCCAAGCTAATCACGACGACCGCGTCGATCGCCCGCCCCTGCACCCGCCGATTCAGGACGAACCGGACGATCGGCGGACGCGACCTGCAGGAACGCCTTAACCTGAAGCGACATCATCGTCATCAACGGCTCGCCGAAAGCAGCGTCATGACCGCATCCGATGTCCCTACCCGCCCAGCGCCGGTCGACATGTCCCGCAACCCGTTCCTCACCGGCGTCTTCGCCCCGCAGCGTGACGAGGTGGACGCCGTCGACCTACCGGTCAGCGGGGAGATCCCGGCCGACCTGCGAGGTAGCTACCTGCGCAACGGGCCCAACATGCGCTTCGACCCGATCGGTTCGTATGTGTACCCGATCGACGGGGACGCCATGGTGCACCGCATCAGCCTCGACGGCGGGCGTGCGTCGTATCGCAACCGTTTCGTCCGTACCCCGATGGTCCTCGCGGAAGAGGCTGCCGGACATGCCATCTGGTCGGGCATCACCGACGGTTACACCCCGTCGGCAGCGGAGGTCGGCGACGAGTTGGCGGGCACGACCCGCGAATTGCCCGACATCAACATCGTGCGTCACGTCGGGCGGCTGCTGGCGATGGCCGAGGCGGACCGCCCGTACGAGATCTCACCGGCCGATCTGGCGACCGTCGGGCGAACCGACTGTGACGGTGCAATGTTCGTCGGCAGCACCGCGCACCCGAAGATCGACCCGTCGACCGGGGAGATGGTGCTGTTCAACTACGTACTCGAAGCGCCGTACCTGACCTGGGCCGTCGTCGGTCCGGATGGCCGGGCGACTCGCAAGCCGACCCCGGTCGACGGGATCGACGCCCCGATCATGATCCACGACATGGCGCTGACCAGTCGCTACATCGTGCTGTTCGTGTGCCCGCTGGTCTTCGATTTCGCGTCGGTGATGAGCGGCGGGTCGTTGCTGTCGTGGCAGCCTCAGCGCGGGACCCGCATCGCACTGATCCCCCGGGACGGCACCGCGGTGCGCTGGATCGACACCGACCCGTTCTGGGTCTGGCACTTCGCCAACGCCTTCGACAATCCCGACGGCTCGGTCACCGTCGACTATGTGGAGTGGACCTATCCGGGCGGCTTCTCCGACCAGCCCACGCCCGCGACGTCGTCTCTGACGCGGGCGGTGCTCCGGCCCGACGCCGGGATCAGCAAGACCGTCCTGAACAGCGCCGAACCGGACATGGAGTTCCCGCGCGTCGACGACCGGATGCTGACGCGGGAGCATCACCGCATCGCCACCGTCGCGAAGGGCCCGCGGGACGGCACAGATCTCGACAGTCTGTGGTTCCACGACCTCGCCGCCGGGACGGAGACGGTCTGGACCCCGGGTGCCGCGATCGGCGAACCGATCTACATCCCGGGCGCCGAACGCGACTACTGGGGCGCGATCGGCACCGACCCGACCGACATGACCTCGCGGTTCTACCTGCTCAGCGCCGACGCCCCGCAGGACGGCCCGATCGCCACCGTGGACCTACCGATCCGCGTACCCGCCGGACTACACGGCGCGTGGCTGCCGAACCCCTCCGCTTCTTGAGGTGCGAAGCGCGCGACAACACCACCCTCCGCTGCCTGAGGTGCGAGGAGCGCAAGCCGCCGGGCTGAGTAGCGACGAAGGAGCGTATCGAAGTCGACGAGCCACGAAGGCCTGGTGGGACGACGTCGCGGGCCCTTCGAGGCTCGCTTCGCTCGCACCTCAGGGAGCGAGGGGGTCGCTTCGCTCGCACCTCAGGGAGCGAGGGGGTCGTAGCTCAGGCGATCGCGCGACGAACGATCGTCTGATCACGTCCCGGGCCGACGCCGATGCACGAGATGTGGGCGCCGGAGAGCTCTTCGAGCCGCAGGATGTAGTTCTGCGCGTTCTGCGGCAGCTCCTCGAACGTCTTGCACTGGGAGATGCCCTCCCACCAGCCGGGCATCTCCTCGTAGATGGGCTTGGCGTGGTGGAACCCGGTCTGGGTCATCGGCATGTCCTCGATGCGCTCGCCGTCGACCTCGTAGGCCACGCAGATCGGGATCGTGTCGATGCTGGACAGCACGTCGAGCTTGGTGAGGAAGTAGTCGGTGATGCCGTTGACGCGGGTGGCGTAGCGGGCGATCACGGCGTCGAACCAACCGCAGCGACGGGCGCGGCCGGTGGTGACGCCGACCTCGCCGCCGGTCTTGGCCAGGTACGCACCCCAATCGTCGAACAGCTCGGTCGGGAACGGACCGGAGCCGACGCGCGTGGTGTAGGCCTTCAGGATGCCGAGAACCGTGGTGATCTTGTTGGGGCCGATGCCCGCGCCCACCGCGGCGCCGCCGGCGGTCGGGTTCGACGAGGTCACGTACGGGTAGGTGCCGTGGTCGACGTCGAGCAGCGTGCCCTGCGAACCCTCGAGGAGCACGGTCTCGCCGCGCTCGAGGGCCTGGTTGAGCAGCAGCCGGGTGTCGGCGATGCGGTGTTTGAAGCCTTCGGCCTGACCGAGGACCTCGTCGACGACCTGCGCCGGGTCGAGGGCCCTGCGGTTGTAGATCTTGACCAGGATCTGGTTCTTCAGTTCGAGGGCAGCCTCGACCTTCTGCGTGAGGATCTTCTCGTCGAGCACGTCGGCGACGCGCACACCCACGCGGGCGATCTTGTCCTGGTAGCAGGGCCCGATGCCACGACCGGTGGTGCCGATCTTCTTGTTGCCGAGGAAGCGCTCGGTGACCTTGTCGATGGCCACGTGGTACGGCATCAGCAGATGGGCGTCGGCGGAGATGAGGAGGCCGGTGGTGTCGACGTCGCGGTCCTCGAGTCCGCCGAGTTCGGTGAGCAGCACACCCGGGTCGACGACGACGCCGTTGCCGATCACGTTCTGCACGCCGGGGGTGAGGATGCCGGACGGGATGAGGTGCAGGGCGAAGGTCTCACCGGAGGGGAGTACGACGGTGTGGCCGGCGTTGTTGCCGCCCTGATACCGGACAACCCAGTTGATCGAGCCGCCGAGCAGGTCGGTGGCCTTCCCTTTGCCCTCGTCGCCCCACTGGGCGCCGATAAGCACGATCGCGGCCATGATTCAGGTACTCCTTTGTGTGGCGCGCTTGAACTGATCAGAACAAACCTCACCAACACTACTGTGTTCAGGCTCCCGATACCCTATCCGCGTGTCTTTCGCCCTGATCACCCAAGCCAGTCGCGCCGACGACAAGAAGGCGATCCGTGCCGCCGTGGCCGACGCCCTGTCCGATTCCGACGTCACCCGCCTCATCGTCGAACCTCGTGTGGCCGAACGATTCGCGCCCACCCTCGCCGAGGAGGCCGACACCTTCCTGGATCAGGTGGTGGCCGCCCTGATGACCTCCGAGCGGCTCGACGTGGAAGTGGCGTATGTCTCGGCTGAGGCGACCGCGGCGACCCGCCGATACCGGCTTCCGCACGGGCCGGCCGCCCGCGAGCTCGCCGAGAACGGCACCGCGAGCCCGGTGCCCCTCATCCGCGACGACGCCGCGACGGTCGTCCTCGGCAGCGCGCGTCACCTCGGCGCCGAGGGCGCCAAGCTGCACGGTGAGTCCTACGTCGACAGCGAGCGGCTCTTCGACGGCGAGGTCCGGTCCATCCTCATCGAACCCACGCTCGAGGCCCCGGGTCTGCGTGCCCAGGTCGAGCGGTTCCTGCTGCCGGGCAAGTGGTTCGCCGGACGCGCGGTGCAGACCGGCGGCACCAGCATCGTGGTCGAACGCGAGGGCGTCGTGAACGAACGCGTGCTGAAGCGGTCGACGTTCTACCGGCACGTCACCGATCTGCTGCTCGTCCGACCCTGACCGGACCCGGTCAGCCGACCGGGATCGGCGCCGGCGTCGGGGCGGTCTCGTCGCCGGCGGTCTTGGCGGCGGCTTCGACCTCGGCGTCGTTGCCGGTCGTCAGGTGCAGGTCGTCGCGGCGGATCAACGACGTGGCGACGACGCTGATGACCGCGGTGAGCACGAGATAGCCGGCGGCCAGCCACGGCGACCCGGAGGCCGCACCTATCAGCGCGGTCAGGATCAGCGGGGTCAGGCCCGAGGCGTAGATGCCGGAGAACTGGTAGACCACCGACAGGCCGGTGTAGCGGACCCGGGTCGGGTACAGGCTCGCGAACAGCGTGCCCTGGGCGCCGTAGAACAGGGCGTGGATCACGCCGAACACGATCACGAGCGCGACGGTGAACCAGACGAGGTTCTCGGTTCCGAAAAGGGCGAACACCGGATAGACCGACAGCCCGTAGGCAGCCATGCCGGCGCGGTAGACCGGTTTGGCGCCGTACCGGTCGGTGAGCTTTCCGGATACCGGGAGAAGGACCGCCATCACGAGGGACGCGATCGTCACGGCCACCAGGACCGGGACTTTTTCCATGTCGAGTTCGCTTGTCGCATAGGCGATCGCGAAGACGCCCCAGGTGTTGAACGCCGATCCCTCACCCCAACGGGCGAGAAGGCCCAGCACCGTGTTGCGGGTGTTCGGCGGGAGCACGACCTCGCGGATCGGTGCCGTCGACTTCTGCGCGAGTTCGGCGACCTCGGCGAAGGCCGGCGTCTCGTCGACCTTGAGTCGCACCACGAAGCCGATGACGACGAGCACGATGCTCACGAGGAAGGCGATGCGCCACCCGTAGGTCAGGAACGCGTCGTCGTCGAGCGCCACCTGGAGGAGGGCGAACACCCCCGTGCCGAGCGCGAGACCGAGGGCGAGACCAATCTGCGGGATGCTGCCGAACAGACCGCGCTTGCGATCGGGGCTGTGCTCGACCGCGAGCAGCACGGCCCCGGCCCACTCGCCGCCGAGGGCGAAGCCCTGCACGATGCGCAGCAGGAGAAGAAGGATCGGGGCGACGACGCCGACGGCCTCCGCGGTCGGCAGCACACCCATCAGCGCGGTGGCGATGCCCATCATGACCATCGTGATCGCGAGGGTTCGCTTGCGGCCGATCCGGTCGCCGATGTGCCCGAAGATCACGCCGCCGATCGGCCGGACGACGAACCCGACCGCGAAGGTCGCGAACGACAGCAGGGTTCCGACGAAGGAACTCTGGTCCGGGAAGAACAGCTGGTTGAACACCAGGCTCGCGGCGGTCGCGTAGAGGAAGAAGTCGTACCACTCGACGGTGGTGCCGAGGAGACTCGCGGCCACGACCGTGCGGAGTCGCTTGCGGCGCTCGGCGTCGGTCTCGTGAGCCGTCGGGGACGCGGAAGTCTGCTGAGGTGAGGCCATGACCGGCTTACGGTATCGGCGACGCGCCATTCCTCGTCGACTACGAATCAGCGTGAGCGAAAACCGCCGCGCTTGCGCGGCACGGCCTCCGACGTTCCGCGAGTCAGGACGCGAAGTAGTCGTCGAGGGTGACCATGCGCAGCTTTCGCTGACGGATGATGTCGACCAGTTTCGGATAGACCTTGGTGACGGGATCGTGGTTGGCGTGGCCGATCACCACGGTCTGCGGCCGGAAGTATTTGCGGGCGCACTGCACGAGGTACTTCTCGGTGATCAGGCCGGAGTCCGACAGTGAGCCGTACCAGAGTGTCGGCATGGTGTAGCCGAGATCGGCGGCCACGGCGTCCACCGACGCGTTGTGGTAGCCGAAAGGCGGCCGGTAGTAGGGCGTGCCGTCGACGCCGTACTGGTTCTTCAGGAACCGCATGGTCCGGCCGAGTTCGTCGGCGATGCCCTTGGCCGAGAGCTCGGTGAGCGCCGGATGCGTCCAGGTGTGGTTGCCCAACTGGATTTGTCCGGATTCGACGAGCGGCCGCAGTTCTGCGCGGTGGTCGGTCCATCCGTCGAACGAACCGGTCACGAAGAAGGTCAAGCGGGCGCCGGTGTCCTGGGCGAACTTCACGTAGGCGCCGATGACCTCGGAGCTGGCACCGTCGTCGACCGTGAGCGCGATGTGCCGGCCTTTGCCCGGCAGGCCGGTGATCGGCTCGTCGGGCAGCGGGTGGCGCGTGCCGATCGCTGGGAGCAGCAGCCCTGCAGGCGACACCGACGGCGTGGGCGAGGTGGGTGCCGGCGGGGTGGGCGTGGGTGGGGTCGGGGGCGTGATCTCGGCGGCCGGGACCGGCGAGGCGCAGCCGGACAGGGTGGTCGCGGTCAGGGCACCCACCGTGCCGGCCGCGAGTATCGCGAGGAAGTCGCGTCGTTCCATGCCGGGAATTTAAGGCATACCCGACATTTTCGACTCACCGACGCGGACTCACCACGTCATCTCGTCACGACATCGTCCCTGATCGTCGTTGTCGACCTGCACTGTGGCGTGCTCGAGACCGTGGCGGGCCAGGACGGCCTGCGCGGCGGGCAGCACCTCCGAGTTCGGCCGGGTGCTGCCCAGGTGCACGGTGGCGACGTCCATGCCGGTGGTCAGGGTCCAGACGTGCAGGTCGTGGACATCGTCGACGGTGGGGATACCGGCGAGGTCGGAGCGCAGCGTCTCCACGTCGATGTGTGCCGGCGCCTGCTGGTTGAGGATGCGCAGCGCGTCGATCGCCAGCCGGAGCGCACGCGGCACCACCCACAGGGCGATGAGGACCGCGACCACGATGTCGGCGTAGCCCCAGCCGGTGGTCAGCGCGACGATGCCGGCGATCAGGACCCCGACGCTGCCGACGGCGTCGGCCAGGACTTCGAGGTAGGCGCCGCGGACGGCGATGGACTCCTTGGCGTCGGCGCGGAGCAGGAGCATCACCCCGAGGTTCACCGCCAGACCCAGCAGGGCGACGATGATCAGCGTCAGGCCGGGGACCTGCGGATCGTTCCCGATGCGCTCGATCGCCTCGATCAGGACGAAGGCCGCGACTCCGATGAGCAGTACCGCATTGGCGACGGCGGTGAACACCTCGGCACGATGCCACCCGAAGCTACGGGTGTCGGTGGTCCGGCCGTGACGACCCAGCAGCAACGCGATCAGACCCATGATCAGTGCGACGACGTCGGTGAGCATGTGCCCCGCGTCGGCGATCAGGGCGAGCGAGTTGACCAGGATGCCGGTGACGAGCTCCACGACGAAAAACCCGCCGATGAGCGCGACCGCAAGCGCCATCGGCCACAGCCGCCGCTCCCCTGCGGCACCGGCGCCCGGGGTGTGGGAATGCGAATGTGAGTGACCCATGATGGCGGTCAATATATGCGGAAGTTCGCATATGTGGCAACAGGCCTACCGCGCTCCGTTGTGTCGGCCTCAGCTTCGGAGGGTGGCGAGCGCCGACGAGCGTCGTAGGCCGGCGATCATCAGCAGATCGACGAGCAGGGACCGGATCTCCGCGAGCAGCGCGGCCTCGGAGAGGTGGCTGTTCACGGCCAGGTCCGTCCGCGCCTTGCGCACGATCGAGCGGATGACGCGAGCGGCCTCGACGGGGTCGGGATCCGCGCCGGGATCGGCCAGCATCATCTCCCGGAGCACCTCGAACGCGCCGCCCACGTCGTCGATGATCTCGATGATCGCCGGCTGCACCCGCTCTCCGCGCTGGGTGACGGCCAGGGATCTACGCGCGATGATCCGGAAGTTGCGGACCGCGTTGTCGATCGGGTCGGCGGTCCTCACCAGTCGGTCGAGCCGGTCGCGCGAACTCCAGTACAGCGGCGAGATGCGGGTGACCTCGCGGCCGCCGGTCATGTCGGTGCGCATCTTGTTGATGGCCGCCTGAGTACCGCGCGCGGTCTCGAGCGCAGCGGCGATCGTGTCCGCATCGCCGGCGCGCAGCCCCTCGGCGACCGACCGCGCCGTGTCCCGGATGGTGAGCAGCACACCGGCCGCGTCTTCTCGCGCCCGGTTGGCCGGGTTCACCGGGAACAGCGCGGCCACGAGTATCCCGAGCACCCCGCCGATCAACGCGTCGAGCGCACGATGGAATCCGGCGACCCCGCCGGGCGGCAGCAGGGTCGCGACCAGGACCGCCGACGACGCCGCCTGCATGGGGATCAGCAGCCCGTCGTCGAGCACGACCGCCAGCGACATCGCCAGGATGACGACCACCATGATCTGCCAGGCGCCCTCACCGACCCAGCCGATGAAGAGGTCGCCGACGAGGATGCCGATCGCGACACCGCCGACGAGCTCGACCGACCGGCGCCAGCGGCGTCCCAGGCCCAGTCCCAGCGATATGACCGCCGCAATGGGGGCGAAGAACGGGTCGGGATGCGCGAAGACGTGCGTCGCGACCCACCAGGCGATTCCCGCCGCCAGCGCACACTGGACGATCGGGATCAGGGAGATCCTCAAACGACGAAGGCGTCGTCTCAGCGTTGCAGGCAGGGAGTCGTAGACCCTGCGCGGGAACGAACCGCTCGCGGCTGCCGACATTCGACGAGTCGCGGGTCGGTCAGACCAGGCCGAGCTCGGCGGCCGCCCTGGGGTCGCTGTCGTTGAGGAGGTCGAGGCAACGCAGGTGCTCGTCCTCTTCCCCGATCAGTTCGGCGGCCCGGGCGAGAGCGCCTACGCATCGCAGGAATCCGCGGTTGGGTTCATGACTCCACGGGACGGGACCGAAGCCCTTCCAACCGTGCCGACGCAGCTGGTCGAGCCCGCGGTGGTAACCGGTCCGCGCGTAGGCGTAGGCGGCGATGACCGCACCGGTGTCGCCGGCCTCGCCGGCTGCGGTCGAGGTCTCGAGGGCCGCCTCGGCGAGATACGCCCAGGCGATGGAGGCGGTGGGATGGGCGGCCGCGGCCTCGGCCGGGACTGCCCCGTTGAGCAGGTCCGACTCGGCGTCGTCGTCGCCGGTGAGCAGAACCGGTTGCGGGCCGAGGAGATCTCCGAAAGACGTCATGTACCCATTCAAGCATCGAGGCCGCTCGGGTGACCGCATCGACCGAATGCCGTAGTGCTGGACCTGCCGACGATTCGCTAGGGTGAATGGCGCAATCGGTCCTGCCACCGGGCTACTCGGTGGCCGGGCCGAAACCATGCGATGGGCAGAATGCGGGGTGATCAGTCGATGGCTCGATCCGACAAGCCGAGAGCCGCTGTCACCAAAGCACTTTCGACGCTGCGCCAGGCCCGGGACGAACGTCGTTCACGACGGAGCGGTCAATCGGCCGCCGCCGCCGGGCCGGCCGCGGCAGCCCCTGGTGGCGCGGATGCACGTCGCGACCTCACCGGCCGACCCGACGCAGGTCCGGGCGACACACCGGACACCGCCCCGGCCCGGCCACCCGAACCCGCGACGGAAACCGACCGGGATTCCCGATCGCGTCCGGACATCGCGGACACCACCCCGGATACTGTTCCGACCGGCGACGACGCCGAGAACCAGAGCACCAGCAGAGAGGGCCACGAGCAAGCCGTGGACGATCCCACCCAGAACGACACCGCCGAGAACCGGGCCGACGACGCGGCGGACACCGGCACCGACGCTTCGGACGCGCAGGCCCCCGCGGAGAAGGCCCCGGCCAAGGCGCCGAAGCCCAAGGGTGGGCGCGGGATCGACGGTGCGACTCAGATCATCAGCCGCGACAACCTGCCGTCGCCGGAGGATCTCGAAGATCTGGACTCGATCGATCCTCTCGGCACCGATGACGCCGACACTCCCGATACCGAACCGGCCGACGCGGAGGAGGCGCCGGCCGAGCCGGTGAGCAAGCCCGCCCGCCTGGGGCCGAGCGACTCCAAGACCACGGTGATCCGCCGTGAGGATCTCCCCGACCCGAGCGAGCTCGAGGATCTCGACGACATCGATGCGACCTCCGCGGCGCCCGAGCCGCAAGCCGAGGCCGAGGAAGCCGACGAGGTTGCGGCCGACGAGCCTGAGCCTGCGGAGCAGGACGACGCCGCCGAGCCGGCGGACGCAGAAGCACCGGGCACGGACGAGACGGACGCGGGCGAGACGGAGACCGCTGAGTCGACCGGAGAGGCCGCCGACGAGACGGAGATCACGGAAACCGCCGACGCTGACGACACCGACGAGTCCCGGGCAGGCGCAGCTGCGGTCGCGGCCGGCGCCGTGGGTGCGGCGGCCGCCGGTGCTGCCGTGGCCGGTGGTACCGACGAGACCGAGGACGAGAACCCGGGCGAGGAGGTCGCCGACCAGACCGACGCCGAAGCCGAGTCCGAGGATTCCGTCGCCGACGCCGGATCAAGCCCGGCAGCAGACGAAGCCGACACCGAGATCGCAACCGAGACCGAGGAGCCCGTCGAGTCCACTGACGAGGTCGGGGAACCCGCAGCGGAGCTCGAGCCGACCGAACCCGAGGTCGCCGAACCCGAGGCAGCTGAGCCAGAGGTCGCCGAGCCAGAGGTCGCCGAGCCAGAGGTCGCCGAGACCGAAGAAGCTGACGGCACCCCGACCGACGACGAGGCGCCGGCAGAGGCACCCACCGAGGCGATGTCGCTGGCGAAGGTCGAGGACGATCACGCGACGGCTGCGCCGGCAGACGAGCCCGCCGACGATTCCGATGCCGCCACGAAGGTCATCCCGGCTGCGGCCGCGGCTGCAGGTGCGACCGCGGCCGGAGCCAAGGCAGCGACGCCGGACGAGCGCACCGACACCGTTCCCGAACCCGCGGTCGCCGCGCCGTCGACCGGTGAGTGGACGACCACGACCCAGCAGCCGCAGGTCATCCCCGGCAGCAAGCCGTCGAAGACCACCAAGAAGCGCGGCAAGGGCCCGCTGATCGCGGTCATCGCGCTCATCGTGGTGATCGTGGCGGCCATCGGCGGCATCTTCGCCTACCAGAACATGACGGCCACCCCTCCGGCCGACGAGGCCGCCGAGGTGGCGCTCGACTACACGACCGCGCTGTACGAGGGCGACCTCGAGACCCTGCGGTCGGTCACGTGTGGTGAGCTGCACGCCTTCTACGAGGACTTCGACGACGCCGCCTACCAGAAGACCTACGACGCGCAGAAGGCCCGCAACGAGCTCGTCCAGACCCAGGCGATCAACGCCGTCCGGGTCGTCGAGGGCGGCGATCTGGCGGTCGTCGAGGTCGTCGCGGTGCACACGAGCTCGCCGGAGACCCCTGAGACGGTGACGCTGAACCTGCAGCGCGAAGGTGATGACTGGAAGGTGTGCAACCCCACGTGACCGGCGGTCAGGGGTGGGGTCCCCCGTCGACCACACCCCCGCCGCCGCCACATGCGCCGGACCCGCTCGGGTACGACGCCCTGGCGTACCAGGAGCAGTCAGCGGACGTGCCCGTGTACTTCACCCCTCGGCGCCCGACACCGCCGACCACACCACCGCCGGTGTCGAGCGGCCCGTCGCGGCGTATCCGGCCCACCCGCCCCGGGAGTACGAGTGGACGTTCCGGGTCACGCACCGATCCCGCGGTCCTCGTCTCCGCGCTCGTGATGATCGCGCTTGCGGTGGCGGTGATGGTCGGGTTGCTGACCTCCTGACCCGGGTCACCGCCGTTTCACCTCCCCGCCGTTTCACCTCCCGGTTGTCGGGTAAGCGCCGGATCGAACCCCACGTCGAGCCCGCTGCGTGGCACCCGCTGAACTCCCGGGAGGAACGCCATGCCCCGATCACTGGCCGACCAGACCGAAGACGAACTGGGTGGACGCCGCTCCGTCCTGAGCCGCCAGAAGCGGGACCACATCGAACTGGACCGTCTGATCAAGGCCGCCGAGGGCGCCTCCGGACACGACCGCGAGGCAGTTCTGAACGAGCTGTGCCGACTCGTCTTCCCCCACGCCTTCGCCGAAGAGGCCGTGCTGTGGCCGGCGATCCGCCGCCGCCTCGCCGACGGGGAGCAGCTCACGCTCGAGATCGAGAAGGAGCACCAGGCGATCAACGAGCTTTTCACCTCGCTGGAAACCCTTGACGTCGACTCCGACGAGCACCACCGACTGTTCGCCGAGATCGTCCGTCTCCTACGGGAAGACGTCCGCGACGAGGAGGACGTCCTGCTCCCCCGGCTACAGGAGGCGACCGACCGCGACGAACTCGTGCGCCTGGGCACGTGGTGGCAGATCGTCCGCTCCACCGCTCCCACGCGGCCGCACCCGGTGGTGGCCCGACGCCCTCCGGGTAACGCGATCGCCGCGGCACCGCTCACCGCGCTGGATCGTTTCCGCGACCTGCTCGACGCGACCGCGCGCACTGACCGACCCTGGTCGTCGGCGGCTCGCTCGACCAGTCGCATCGTCGCGACCGCCGCGGGTGCCATCGAACACATCCCGCCGCTGACGCGGGGCGAACGGCCCGCGACCAGGACATCCCACGCCGGAAAGCACCGACGCTGACCCCGGCCGTGATCGACCGGGGCCCGAAAACAGTTCTGCCCGCACCCTCGAAAGGGTGCGGGCAGAAGTGTCAGACGATCAGGCGGTCAGCGACTTGCCGTTCGACTTGAGGTCGTTGCACGCCTCGACGACACGCTCGCTCATGCTGGCCTCGGCCTTCTTGGACCAGCTGCGCGGGTCGTAGACCTTCTTGTTGCCCACGTCGCCGTCGACCTTGAGGACGCCGTCGTAGTTGGCGAACATGTGGCCGGCAACCGGGCGGGTGTAGGCGTACTGGGTGTCGGTGTCGACGTTCATCTTCACCACGCCGTAGCTCAGCGCCTCGTCGATCTCGCTCTTCAACGAGCCCGAGCCGCCATGGAAGACGAAGTCGAAGGGCTTGGCACCGTCGGCCAGACCCAGCTTCTTGGCGGCAACCTCCTGGCCGGTGTTCAGCACGTCGGGACGCAGCTTGACGTTGCCCGGCTTGTAGACGCCGTGGACGTTGCCGAAGGTGGCGGCGAGCAGGTAGCGGTTGCCCGAGTCGCTGGCGCCCAGTGCCTCGATGGTCTTCTCGAAATCCTCGGGGGTGGTGAACAGCTTGTCGTTGATCTCGTTCTCGACGCCGTCCTCCTCACCGCCGACCACGCCGATCTCGATCTCCAGGATGATGTTGGCCGCGCCCGCCTTGGCGAGGAGCTCCTTGGCGATCTCCAGGTTCTCGTCGAGCGGCACGGCACTGCCGTCCCACATGTGCGACTGGAACAGCGGGTTCTGGCCGGCGTCGACGCGCTCCTGCGAGATCTGCAGCAGCGGACGCACGTAGGTGTCCAGCTTGTCCTTGGGGCAGTGGTCGGTGTGCAGGCCGATGAGGACGTCGTACTTGGCGGCGACGACGTGTGCGAACTCGGCGAGTGCCACGGCACCGGTCACCATGTCCTTGACACCCTGGCCCGAACCGAACTCGGCACCACCGGTCGAGAACTGGATGATGCCGTCACTGCCGGCGTCGGCGAAGCCCTTGATCGCGGCGTTGATGGTCGACGACGAGGTGCAGTTGATCGCGGGGAATGCGTAACCACCCTTCTTCGCCTTGTCGAACATCTCGGCGTACTGCTCCGGGGTTGCAATGGGCATCGACGAATCCTCCAGGGTGTTGATGTGCTCTGGTGTTCGGGTTCTCTCGCCGTCGGTTGTTCTCCGTGGCGAGCAGCCGGACTTCCCGCGGCCGGACTTCCCTCAGTATGGCAGGTGCCACACCGGCGGGTGCGCCCACCATTGGGCCCCGGACCTGCACCGTCCTCGACTCAGGCGCGGGTGAGCAGCAACGGCGCGGACCACCGGCTGCCGGCGAAGGTCAGCCCGAGCAGCCGGTGGTCGTCGAGTGCCCGGAACTCGTCGCGGACCCACCGCCACGGCATCGGCCCGTCCTGCCCGTACGAACACACGATGACCGGGCGGTCTTCGAGCCATGAGGGCTCGAGCGTCACCTGCATGGGCATCAGCTCGCGGAGGGAGCCGTCGGCGTCGTCGACCAGGTTGACGGCGTCGCCCCCGGTGGCGAACCGCTTCCCGCGCCAGCCCCGCATCCCGCCGAGCGCGATCGCCCGCGGCGCCACCGCCTTCAGAGGGGCCGGTCCCACGAAGGTGATGAGGTAGTCGCCCGGGGCGGGCAGCGTGGTCGGGGCGTCGCCTCCGAGAACAGGGTGCGCAGGCGACCCAGGGAGGTGGGCAGGGTGGTGGTCACTGTGCTCCGATGCTCGAGGCGTGGTCGGGTGACGAGGTCCGGCGAGCACGGTAGCGGGCGGCGAACCGCTCGGCCATGGCGGTGATGGTCAGGCTGGGGTTGACGCCCACGTTCGCCGGGATCGACGAGCCGTCCACCACGTAGAGCCCGGGATGGCCGAACACCTGGTGGTCGGTGTCGATCACGCCGTCGGAGGCGTCGGCCCCCATCGCGGCCCCGCCGAGCACGTGCGCGGTGATGGACTTGCCGCCCACGCTCTCCAACAGCAGGTTGAGGGGCCGGCCGCCCGCCGACTCTGCGAACCGCCGGGCCACCTCGTTGGCCTGCGGCAGGTAGCTCGGGGCGGGGGCACCCCCGCCGGTGCGGGACCGCAGGACGCGGCGCCACGGGGTGACCGGGGAGCGGTCCATCACCAGGCGGATCTCGTTCTCCACATTCTGCATCACCGTGAACACGCTGAGACGCTCGATGAAATTGCGCGCGGTCATCAGCCGGAGCTGCCGGAACGGGTGGCGGCCGAGCTCCGCCAGCGCCGCGCGCCGCCGCCGGGCGGGAACCTCACCGTCGACCAGCGGGCCGAGTTGCAGCCGCATGTGCCAGCCGCCGACGTACCGGTTCTGGGTGACGTGCGTGGCCTCGTCCGGATAGAACTCGCTGGAGATGGTCGGGCCTCGGGTGAGATCGGCGTCCGGATCGTCGGCTAGAACCGCGGTGATGGCCTCCGAGTTGGTGCGCACCCCGTGACCCAATCGAGGTGAGACGTGCGGCAGCAGCCCCTGCTCGCGGGAGCGGAACAACAACTCGACCGTGCCCAGCACGCCCGCGGCCAGCACCACCTCGGCCGCGCGCAGGACCTCGCCGTCGGCGGTGTGCACCTCGTATCCGCCCTCGGGCATCGCGGCCACGGTCTCGACGCGGGTCTCCGGGCGGATCCGGGCTCCCCGGCGCTCGGCGAGCCACAGATAGTTCAGGTCCAGGGTGTTTTTGCTGCCGTACGGGCAGCCGATCAGGCAGGCTCCGCAGCGTCGGCACCCGGTGCGAACCGGGCCCTCGCCGTCGAAGAACGGGGTCGGGGACGGTGACGCCCTCCTCACCGGGCGCACCGAACCAGATCGCCATGGGCGTGGGACCGTATGTCTGTCCTGCGCCCATCTTCTCGGCGGTGGTCTCAAGATGGCGGTCCATCTCGCCGACGAACCGCGTCGTCTCGCGCCCCAGCATGCGGGCGGCGGTGCGGTAGTGCTCGGTCAGCTGGGCGCGCCAGCCGTCTGCCACCTCGGGCCAGGCGGGGTCGGTGAAGAACTCCTCTTTGGGTTCCAGGAGTACCCCGGCCCACACGATGCTGCCGCCTCCCACACCTGCGCCGCCGATGATTCAGACGTGTCGCAGCACCCGCTGCCAGAAGAAGCCCCTCAACCCCAGCTCCGGCATCCACAGGTACTTGCGCGGGTCGCTGCGGGCGGCGAGGAGATCCTCGGGCGTGTGCCGACGACCCTGTTCGAGCACCAGCACGCGCCGACCCTGCTCGGCCAGCCGCAATGCCGCGACGGCGCCACCGAACCCGCTGCCCACCACGATCACGTCGGCGGTGTCGCGGGAGGCTGCGGAGGGGTGTGGGGAGGGGTCGTTCGACGAACCGGACATCATGCGAGGAGCTTAGTTCGGGCGGGGCGGGATGGCGGTCGGGACCGTCCCGTGGACGGCGCGATTCGTCGTCGCGGAGGTCGCGAGATTCCGCCCAGGTCGCATTCGTGGGTACTCTGGGATCCCGTGATCGACTCAGCACTTGCCACCACGACCACCAACCTGGCGCTTCTGCCGGGATTCCTGGACCCGGTCAACCTGCTCAACTCGTTCGGCACCTGGATGCTGGCGGGTCTGCTCTTGGTGGTGTTCATCGAGTCGGGTCTGCTGTTCCCGCTGCTGCCGGGCGACTCCCTGCTCTTCACCGCCGGCCTGATCGTGGCCGCGAAGTCGGCGGAAATCGAGCCCTTCGCCCCACTCTGGGTGCTGCTGGTCACCATCCCGATCGCCGCTTTCCTGGGCGATCAGGTCGGGTACTGGATCGGCAAGAAACTCGGGTACACCCTGTTCAAACCGAATGCGCGGGTGCTCAAGGAGTCCTACATCAACGAGGCCCACGAGTTCTTCGAGAAGCACGGCCCGGTCACGATCATCCTGGCCCGCTTCGTCCCGATCGTCCGCACTTACGCGCCGCTGGTCGCCGGTGCCGCCCGCATGCGGTACCCCGTCTTCCTGACCTACAACATCATCGGCGCGGTCGCCTGGGGTGCGGGTGTGACCCTGCTCGGTTACTTCCTCGGCCAGATCGAGTTCATCCGAGACAACGTCGACTACATCTTCCTGCTGATCGTCCTCGTGTCGGTGCTCCCGATCATCTCGGAAATCGGCAAGCGCATCCTGCGTGCCCGTAAGGGGGTCGTCGAGGAGGAGCCCCTGGCACCGTCGAAGGACCCCGCGCCCACTCCCCCGGCCGAGTAGGCGCCTACCAGGCCTGATCCAGATCGGCGTGCTGCCGGACCCATGCGTGCATGGCGATCCCGGCGGCGACGCCGGCGTTGATGCTGCGGGTCGACCCGAACTGCGCGATCGACACCGTCATGTCGGCCTGCCGCTGGGCATCGTCGCTCACGCCGGGACCTTCCTGACCGAACAGCAGCACGCATTCGCGCGGTAGTTCCACGGTCTCCAGCGGCCGGGATCCCGGGGTGTTGTCCACTGCGACGACCGACAGACCTTCTCCGCGCGCCCAGTCGAGCAGGTCGCCGACCGTGTCATGGTGCATCAGATGCTGGTAGCGGTCGGTGACCATCGCGCCGCGCCGGTTCCAGCGGCGTCGTCCGACGATGTGGACCGCCGCGACGGCAAAAGCGTTCGCGGTACGTACGACGGTGCCGATGTTGGCGTCGTGGGCGAAGTTCTCGATGGCGACGTGCAGCGGGTGCCGACGTGTGTCGATGTCGGCGACGATGGCCTCGCGCTTCCAGTACCGGTACGCGTCGACGACGTTGCGGGTGTCGCCGTTCGCGAGCAGCTCGGGATCGAGGTGGTCGTCGTCCGGGATCGGCTCATCAGGGTGTTCGACCGACCAGGGGCCGACGCCGACCGGGGGTCCCGTCACCCACTCGGTGGGGCCGGCGACCCCGGCGTGCGGATCGGGTGTGTCAGGCAAGGCCGAGATCGCTCAGGCCGAGCAGCGAGCGGTAGGGCACCCCCAGCCCGGTGATGACCGCGTCCGCGCCGGTCGCACGGTCGACGACGGTCGCGACGCCGACGACCTCGCCGCCGATCTCGCGCACGGCCTCCACCGCGGTCGAGGGCGAGGCTCCCGTCGTGCTGGTGTCCTCGACGACGAGCACGTTGCGCCCGACGATGTCCGGTCCTTCGATACGACGCTGCATGCCGTGGGCCTTCGCGGCCTTGCGCACCACGAAGGCGTCGATGTCACGGCCGTCGGCATGCATGATCGACGTCGCGACCGGGTCGGCGCCGAGCGTCAGGCCGCCCACGGCGACGTAGTCCCAGTCGGCGGTCAGCTCGCGCATCAACCGGCCGATCAGGCGGGAGGCCTCGTGATGCAGGGTCGCGCGCCGAAGGTCGACGTAGTAGTCGGCCTCCTTGCCGGAGGACAGAGTCACCTTGCCGTGCACGACGGCGAGTTCGCGGACCAGTTCGGCGAGTCGTGCCCGCGCCGCAGCGTCGACCTGGGGCGGCGTGCCGTCGGAAACCGGGCTTGACGAGGACATGCGACCACTCACTCTCGAACTCTCCGGCTGTCGGCCGGTGTGCATTGGATGACGATTACCCTACGGTGCCCGCGGGGGGGCGTCGGATGAGCCCTGTCGCTCAGCTGCGGTGGCGATTGGGCCGCTCGCCGGCGTCCTCGGCCCGGCGGGGCGCCTCCTCGGACTTGCGCGCTGCAGACCCTCGGACCGGCATCGGAGCCATGCCCCGGCCCGTCGTCGACGAGGTACCGGTCGCCGGCGGTGGCTTGCGAACCGGGGCAGCCGGCTTGGCGGCCGGGGACGCCTCGGTTGCGGGAGCCGCCGCGGCCTGCCGACGGCGCTTGTCGCGCATCGACTCGGTCTTCTCGTCGGCGAGTTCGGCACGCGTGGGTCCGTGAGGGTCGCGAGGATCGGGCGAGTCCTCGGGTTCGCGCATCGGGGGAAGGACGCGCAGCAGGTCGGCGAAACGCCGGACCACCTCGAGGCCGGTGTTGAGCGTGGCGGGATCGTTGGTCAGCGGCAGCGAGCCGAGCGCCCAGTTGCCCTCGTTCCACAGCACCTCGACGAACGCCGGTGCCTTGTTGGCCAGGGCGACCATCCGCCGGTCGCACACGCGACGGGCGACGTCGAGGTTGTTGGAGAACATGACGCGCGGACCCATCGCACCGAGGAGTTCGACGTCCTCCTCGGCGGGTGCCAGCACGTCCTCGTGACGCAGGTCGACGACAACGGGCGACGGCGAGGACCGGCGGACGGCGATCACGGTCGCGGTCTCGGCGAGATCGAAGACGACGGTCTCCACGCCGCCGTAGCGGCCGTAGGCGACGTCGCGGACCTCGACGTGATCGGGGACGTTCATCGTTGCCCGACGAAACACCTTGCGCAGCTTGGTGTCCGTCTCGCGGAACTTGAACTCGTGCTCATCCCCCCAGATCGCACGCTGGTGCCGCGCGACGCTCGACCGCTGCCGGTCGAGCCACAACAGGACGCCGGCACCCGCGAGTGCCACGGCGGCGATCAGGAAATAGACGGTGGTCATCGCGCTACAGCCTACTATCGGCCGGGCCGCGACGACGTCATCCGCCCTATCGTCGTGTGGCCGATATGTAGCCGCGTTCTTTGTCGACGACGTTGACCAGCGTCTCGGCGAGGACGCCACCGTCGGCGGCGTCGTCCAGCCCGACGTATCGGCGCAGGTTCTCGAGGACCTGTTCCGACAGCGCCTCACGCCAGCCGAGCGCGTCGCCGCTCATATGGGCAGAGATCGCGACACCCGGCAGATCCCACAGCTCGCTGTCGGCGGGCAGCGGTTCGGTGGCGAACACGTCGAGCGAGGCCGCGCCGAGGTGCCCGGACCGCAGCGCGTCGATGAGCGCAGGCTCGTCGACCAGTTCGCCGCGGCCCACATTGATCAGGTGCGCGCCCGGTTTCATCGCCGCGAGCACGTCCGCGTCGATCATCCCGGCGGTCTGCGGAGTCAACGGCGCGATGGTGACCACGTTGTCGAAGTGGCCGACATGGTCGGCGAGATCGGCGGTGGCGATGACCCGGCCGAAGTCGGGGTCGGACTCCCGTGCGGTGCGACCGCCGCCGACGACGTGCATCCCTACGGCACGGAGCAGCTGTGCGGTCGCGCGACCGATCCCGCCGGTACCGATCACGAGCGCGGAACTCCGCGACGTCCCGACGGTCTCCCGATGCTTCCACACGCGATCGCGTTGCAGCGCCATCGACTCGTGTAAACGCTTGTCGCGGGCCAGGATCGACGCCAGGACGAACTCGGCGATGGGACGGTCGAAGACACCGTGAGCGTTGGTCACCACCACGTCGGAGGCCTTCAGTTCGTCAAAGAGCAACGAGTCGACACCCGCGGCGCAGACATGTACCCAGCGCAACGATGCCGTCGCCTCACCCCAGTGGTCGGCGAGCCCGCGGGAGAAGAAGTCCCACAGCACGAGTACGTCCGCACCCGGCAGTGCGGAACCGAGATCGCCTGCCGTGCAGAGCCGTACCGTCGCGAGCTCCTCGATCTCGGCGAGGTTTCCCGGCGGGGGGTCGTCGGGAGAGATCAGCAGGGCAACCACGGGCGCGTGCGGGGTCATGACCCCACCGTAGGTGACGGATCGGCGCGCTCGTCGATGACGAAGAGCAGCAGCGTCCCCGCGAGGAAATCAGAAGTTCCCCCGGCGGCGCGTCCATCAGCCGGGTGCAGACCGCCCCGACAAGTGCGCCGCTGGCGAAAGCCCCCACCAGACCGTTGTAGACCGCGAGGACCTTGCGCGCCTCCGGTGTCCGGTCGACGGCACCGGAGGCATCCAGTACCAAGACCTCAACACCATGCCGCCGTGGAGCGGGACCGCGGGAGGGGCGGCGAACCGATCTGCGAACCGATCAATCGCTGCGTGCCCAACCAAGATAGGGACCGTCGGGACAGGCCGCTCACCAGAGGCGCCAACCACACCGGCGCACCGTCAACACCCCCGCCGGGCGGGTGCCGGCTACCACTAGCACGACAATCGAGACGCCTGCGGCTCCTTCAACGCCGTCGCCGGGAACGCCGGCACCTGAAACAAGCACGCCGACGGACGACGACGCTCCCTCGTCCCAGACTTCTGTGCCGTTGGCGTCGGCGCCGTCCTCATCTATTCCATCCGCGTCGGCGCCGTCCTCATCCATTTCGTCGGCAGAACCGTCGCACGCTCCCTCATACAGCGCACCGTCGGTGACGACCCTCGCACCAGATACGTCAGACGGTGCGACCTGCCGGAAGAAGAGCACTCCCCGCGCAAGCGCTACGCCCCCAGGATCTCGCGCCCAGCGGAGTGTGCCTGGGACCCTCGGATGCCAGAACAAGCAAGGCGTGTGGCGTGGGTCGTCGACGCTGGCATGTTTCTACGAGGACAAGGGACGGGACTGCTGCACGGATAGGTGACAGTTTGACCTGCCCCACCTGTTGGGTTCCAGTTTCGGTGACTAAGTGACGGCCTGTACGAAAGGCTGACCGTCATGCCCCGCCCCTATCCGGCTGAGTTCCGTGCCCGCGCGATCGCGCTGGTAAGGGCCGGCAAGCCGCAGAAACAGACCGCTGACGATCTGGGTATCCACCCGGTCACGTTGTCGAAGTGGATCAAACAGGACGACATCGACCGCGGGGTGCGCCCCGGTGTCCCGACGAGCGAATCAACCGAGCTGCGCGCTGCGCGTCGAAGGATCCGCGAGTTGGAAACCGAGCTCGCCATCGTGCGTCAGGCCGCGACGCTCCTCGGGGAGGACAAACCCTGCCCAAAAGGATCTATCCGGTGATCGACCAACTGGTCGGCGCCGGAGCGCCTGTGGACCGCTGCTGCGTCATTCTTGGTGTAACACGTCAGAACTACTACAAGCACAAGCGAAAGCCGATCACAGCCACCCAGCTACGCCGGCAATGGTTGACCGGACTGATCCGCGAGATCCACGTCGCCTCCCGCGGTACCTACGGCTACCGCCGCGTCCACGCTGAACTCACCCTCGGTATGGGAATCACCGTCTGTCCGCGCACCGTGTCGGTCCTGATGACCCGGGCCGGCATCTACGGCCTGCCCGGACCCGTACGGGTCAAGCGACTCCGTGGCGTGGCCACCGCCGACGATCTGGTCAACCGCAAGTTCCACCGACTTGCACCAAATGAACTGTGGGTCACCGATATCACCCAACATCGCACCCGGGAAGGGTGGCTGTACTGCTGTGCAGTGCTCGATGCGTTCAGCCGCCGAATCGTGGGCTGGTCGATGGACTCGAAGGCCGATGCCACGTTGGTGGTCAATGCGTTGGATATGGCCATCCGAAACCGCCGGCCCGCTGCCGGCGGCATCGTGCACGCCGATCACGGAACCCAGTTCACCTCATGGGTTTTCGGGGAGAAGCCGCTCGGCAGGACTGGTTCCGTCGTTTGGGTCGATCGGTGACGGCCTGGACAACGCCATGATGGAAAGCTCCTGGTCCTCCATGCAAATCGAGCTTCTCGACCGCCAGAAGTGGAAGACCCGCGTCGAGTTGGCCAACGCGATCTTCGACTACATCGAGATCTTCCACAACCGCCAACGCCGCCACTCAGCACTGAATTACCGCACCCCGATCGAGTACGAACTAATCCTTCACCAACAACACCCTCACCGCCGTCAGTTGGCCACCACGACTGGAACCCAACAGGTGGGGCAGGTCAAACTGTCACCTATCCGTGCAGCAGTCCCGAGGCATCTTCGGTCACATGGTCACCGGCGTGCCGACCGACCACCCTCCGTCGACTGTGATGATCTCCCCGCACATGTGCGAAGCCATCGGCGATGCCAGTAACAGTGCTGCGTCAGCGATATGCTGCGCCTCGGCCCATCGGCCGTTCGGGGTCTGCGATTCGAGAGCTCGCCGAATATCCTGGTCGTACATAGCAGTCATCTCTGTCTCTGTGAATCCTGGGGCCACTGCGTTGACATTGATGCCGCGAGCCGCATAGTCGACGCCCAACTGGCGAGTCAGATTGTTCAACGCCCCCTTTGCCGCGCAGTACGCCGCAAAACCTGCGTTGCCTCGTGAACCACTCACGGAGGTGACGTTGACGATCTTGCCCGAACCTTGTTTCTCCATGTACCGCAACGCTGCCCGGCTGCAGTAGAAGGTGCCGTCGACGTTGATTGCGAACAACTCTCGCCACATCGAGTCAGTTGTCTCGGTAGCGCTGCCCGCGATGATGGTGCCTGCGTTGTTGACGAGGATGTCGATCCCGCGTTCATCAGCGACGTGCGCGATGGCGTCGTCGACCTCGGCCGAGACAGCGATGTCGACCGGCTTCGACGTAGCTGTGCCGCCGCGAGCACGGATCGCGCCCGAGGTCGACTCGCTGTCGGGCTTGGCGTGATCGGTCCGGTCGAGGATAGTGACGTGCGCTCCGGCCGCGGCAAGGGTCAGCGCCACCGCGCGTCCGATCCCACGGGACCCACCAGTCACGACAGCGCTCTGCCCCTGTAGATCGATGCTGATAGCCATTCGTATCTCCTCTTCGTGCAACAGTAAGGCCGGTCGTGGATAGAAACTGCCACTGTCGACCCCTCCAAGGAACCGTAGGCAGACGAAATCAGTAGTCGTGTCCGCAGAACCACGGATCTTTGTGATCGCGTCATGCACCGAGAATCGGGCTAGAAGGTTCACAACGACGGAAGGCACCACGACATGCGCTTCATCCTGATGACCGAATGTGGAACACAAAAGGGTTCGACCCATCATCGGCGCTACTTCGATATGATCGACGAGGCCGTCTTCGCCGAGGAGATGGGGTTTGACGGCTGGGGGACCTCCGAGCACCACTTCTTCAGTGATATCGCCGTCGCTCCGTCGCCGGAGTGTTTGTTTACAGCGGTAGCGATGCGCACCAATCGAATTCGGCTGCGCTACATGAGCCGACTGATCTCCGTCGTGCATCCGATTCTGGTGGCAGAACAGACAGCCACCACGGATATCCTGTCGAATGGCAGGATCGAACTCACGACCGCACGCGGTAATACGCTCTTGCAGCTGGACGCTTTTGGTGTTTCGCTGGAGGAAACAAAGGGCAGGTCTGAAGAAGCTCTGGAAATTATCGTGCGGGCACTGAGTGACGAAACCATGTCTCACAGCGGTAAGTACTGGGGCGACATTCCAGAACGGCAAGTCACGCCTCGTGTGGTTCAGGAACCGCACCCACCGCTCTACAAGATCGCCCAGGGGGCCGAGTCAGCCGCGGACGCCCGGCGCCGAGGACTTGGACTCATCACCTCCGACCTGTACCTCGGGTGGGACACCCTGGCCGAGTATCTCGATGCCTATAACAGTGTGCCCGAGAACGAAGTCGTTCCAGTGGGCAGATTTGTGACCCACTCACTGGCCAGCAGCGTGATGACGGCACGCTGCGCCAAGACGGATGATGAGGCCCTTGCCTCTGCGGAAGCAGACCTCCTGAAGTTCGCGCAGATGATCATCAACGACGTGTACGTTCAGCTCGCGGAGCGGTCCCCGGAGCAGTACGGCGGATTCAAGCGATTCGCGGAACTCCGCGAACATGCCGCGGACCCGGAATGGCTTCGCACGTGTGGCCCCACAGTCTTGGTTGGCAGTCCGGAGCACTGCGTCAAGCAGATCCAACGAACTATCGACATGGGAGCGGACGAGATCGTCCTTCGGATGGACGGAGGCACCCATCAGGAGATCATGGATTCGATCGAGCACTTCGGACGTTACGTGATCCCGTATTTCAAGAACCCCCGCAGCGTTCAGCGAACAGGGCCTGTCGGACTGCTGCCCGGCGACCCGCGCCAGGTCCCGAGCTACGAGAAGGGTCGTGAGAACGCGTGAACTCGACATTCGACACCGATGACCTCGCAGCCGCCCACAGGGGCGTCGAACAAGCGATCGCGGAACGAGACAGCTCCGTGTTCGCGAGTCTCTACACCGACGACGCTGCACTACTCCCCCCCGATGGGTCGTTGATCACTGGCCGTGCGGCGATCGCGGAGGCCTTCGATCGATGGCTGGACGCAGGATTCGTCCGCCAGACCGTGGAATCGGTAGAGGTGTGTGGCGACGGCAATATCGCCATCGAGGAGGGTCTCGCGACAGGGCGATTCGTCTGCGACGGGCATACCCGCGACGCGCAGAGCCGATACCTCATCGTTCATCTTCGCCAAGGGGACGGCCGCTGGCTTATGCACCGCGACATCTGGACCTCGGTTCCCGGCGATCTCGATGATCGGCCGTCGGGCGGCTACTGATGCTGACACCAACCGAGTACTCGTCTCTCGATGCTGTCGGACTAGCCGATCTCATTCGCCGCGGTGAAGTCAGTTCGCACGAGGTCGCGGCCGCAGCACTCGCTGCGGCCGCGGCCGTCGCCGATCTCAACGCGTTCGCCGAGGGGCCGTGGCCCGCCGGCCTCGACCACGATCCGACAGGGCCCCTCGCCGGAGTTCCTTTCGCTATCAAAGATGTTCTTTGTCACGCGGCCGGAGTCCCGGTGCACTCTGGCTCGCGGTTGCTCGAGCAAGGCACGGTTCACGCTGATGACACAATATTGATGTCGCGATTCCGCAAAGCTGGACTTGTCACGGTCGGTACCACCCGGACGCCGGAGTTTGCGTTGAGTGTCAGCACTGAACCTCGATTGGGAGGTCCCGTACTCAACCCTTGGGACCGGTCGCGCTCTACCGGCGGATCCAGCGGAGGCTCTGCAGCCATTGTCAGCGCCGGTGTTGTTCCGATAGCTCACGCCAATGACGGCGCCGGCTCCATCCGGATCCCCGCGGCTCATTGCGGTCTGTTTGGACTCAAACCGAGCCGTGGTCGTATACCGATCGGACCAGACGCCCAAGAAGTCATGTATGGCAATGCCGCCGAGTTTGCGGTGACCCGAACCCTGCGCGACAGCGCAGCACTCCTAGATATCGTCCACGGAGATCATGCGGGCGAGAAGTACGGGGCACCAAGGCCACCCAAGCCCTACCGCAGTATCACCCACGACACCGGCGGTCGTCTGCGAGTAGCCATTACTCACGGTGGTTGGGGCGCAACGAAGGTGGATGCCCAGGTCATATCCGCGCTGACGAGAGTGGGCTCGGTTCTTTCATCAGCAGGCCACGAAGTCACTCTGGCGGATCCGCCGGTGGACTGGGATCAGTTGTGTGACGCAGTTACCACAACGTGGTGTGCCGGCGCTGCGGCAGCGGTGGTTCCTCTCGCCACGTCCATGGGATACACCCGGATAGACAAGGCTCCGTTGGAGAAGACGACCATCGCTTGCGCCGAAGCGGGCCGTCGCATGGGCGCAGTCGAGCTGGGCGCCGCCTTCGACGCTTACAATGCGGTCTCACGTTCTATGGCTGCTTTCATGGAACAGTGGGATGTTCTGATCTCTCCGACATCGGTTGGTCCCGCACCAAGGCTTGGAACGATAGACGCCGACTCGGATGACACCGCCGAGCAGTGGGTCAGGCGGTGCCTGAACCCTTATCCGGCTGCTGTTCTTTACAACATCACCGGCGCCCCGGCGATGACGGTGCCGGTTTCTCTTTCGCGAGAGCGGTTGCCTCTAGGGGTACAACTCGGCGCGTCGATGTATCGCGAAGACCTCCTGTTTCAGATCGCGGATCTGCTTGAACGCGAATGCTGGACGCCTGCACATCGACCCCCTCGGCACATCAACACGGCAGGATCACACTGACAATGAAGATCGACATCGATGAATCCGGCCATATCAGCGTGCAGGAACGGCGCAAGTTGAATGACCTCCACGTCAGTGCTCCTCGATCCATGCCGTTCGACACGATCGATTCCTCGCTGCGCTCCGTCGGCGGCGGGTGGACCAGAGACCAGCACGTCTGGCTCCAGATCGCCTGGCTACGCGAGCACGGATACCCCGATGATCCATCGTGGAGCAGCGAATTCGACCTCATGATCAAATACGCAGCCGACCATGGCTGGCTCGATGGGTCCAGCAAGCAGGTGCGAGCGCATGTTCAACGGACAGACTGACTCCCACCGACCGGCACGATGAACCCACACCGTGCCAGCTATCCGGCCGAACGGTGCCCGTCGCGCGAGAGAGTCGCCGCCACTGCGCTCCGTCGTCGAACACCGAGCTTGGCGAGGATATGGGCCACGTGGGTGTCGACGGTACGCATCCCGATGTAGAGGTCGGCGGCGATTTCCCTGTTGGTCAAACCCTGCGCGACCAGTTCGGCGATCTCCTTCTCCCGAGCGGTCAACGCAACCCAACCGGGAAAGGCGCCGCCGGCCGATACGCTGCGCGGAGCGGATTCGGCCAAGAAATCACTACCTCCCTCGCGCAACAGTGAATTGGTGGACGGCGATTCTTCCGTGTTCTCGCCCAGAGCCGGCCTCGTATGCCCGAGAACACGATGCAAGCCAGTGCGGGCGCCGTCGGCCAGCTTCACTTCCAAGACCGAGCGACCGAGTTCTCGATCGAGCCGATCCAGACACCGGACCCGTTCCGCTCGCAGTGCTTGAAAACCCATCAGCGGACAGCCGACCGCTTCCCAGAAGGCGCCCGAGGCTCCTTCGAGCAGCGCCGCGGTGTCCAGGTCGCCCTCTGCGGCCAGACTCCACGCAAGCACCTCAGCAGCCAGAGCCTGCCCCAGGTGGTCGTTGCCGATCTTCTTCCCCTGCAGAGAACGCTGCGCCCACTCCTTTGCTCCCGGATGGTCGCCGCGGAGATGGCAGGTCAACGCCCGCACCCACAAAACGTAAGCGGTGCACCAGATATCGCCGACATCCGCACACAAGTCTGCGGACTTTCGACACAATTCCTCGGCTCGTTCAGTCTCGCCAAACACTGCGAGTACTTCGCCATACTGCTGCAAGAAGATGGCCTCTGCACTTACTAGGCCCGCGGCGTGCGCCTCGGCAATGGCTGTTGTGTAGAGAGAGGAGGCAAGGTTGCAGTCTCCGCGGAAGGCGGCAACCGCACCCAGCAATCCGGACGCGTAGATGTGCGCGCCCGCTGAGTCGTCTTCCTTGTCAGCGGTTGTCAGGCACTCATTCAGTTCGCTGTCGGCCCGGTTCAGGTCACCGGTCAGAATGGACACCCAACCACGGACCCATAATGTCGAAGCAGGAACAGCGCGGGCGTCCGCCAGATGGCTCGCCCACGCCACTGCCTCTTGTAACCGGCCACATCCGATCCAGTAGAACCACAAATCGCTGTACACCCTCGCGGCCGCCTCTGGCGAGTCCAGGTCCGAGAGGTATCGGTTGAACGCCAGCCTGATGTTGGCTATCTCGTCGCGCACCTCCTGCACAACCTGGCGCTGGTGCGGAGAGAAGAACCGCGAGCCGCACCGTCTGGCGACCTCGCTGTAGAAATCAGCGTGACGTCGAAGAAGCTCACGATCAAACCCCGCGTCCAGCGCGGAACACTCGCCCCGCCGTGTCAGCCCGAACTCACGGATGGTGTCGTACATCCGAAATCGGACTGATGTGCCCTGGCACTCTCTGACCAGTAGCGACTGGGCAACCATCTCATCGACCACTTCGGCGATCCCACCGTCGGCCCCGCACACGGCCTCCAGCGCTCGCAGTGTCGCAGACCCCGCAAACACCCCGGCGAATCGCAGCCACAACGACCTGGCACTGTCGCTACACTGCTCCCAACTCCAGTCCATGACCGCCTCAAGGCTGCGATGTTGCAGTTTGCTTGTTCGGACACTGTTCCGTAGCAGCCCGAACCGGTCATCAAGCCGCGACGAAATCTCGGCCGGCGTCATCGACGCCGTCTTCGCCGCGGCCAGCTCGATGGCCAGGGGAATCCCGTCCAGTTCCTGACACAGTCGGCGGACATCGTCGAACTGCTCGATCGGTACCGGTGCCCCCACCGTGGCGTGCGCCCGGATCAAGAACAGCTCGGCCGCGTCGGGAACAAGGGAGTCGACGTCGGATTGCACCGACAGGGCCGGTACGTGGAACCGGAATTCTCCGTCCAGACTAAGGGGAACCCGCGACGTGGCGACGATCCGCACCTCGGGACACCAACTGAGCAGCTCGTGAATCACCTCGGTAAGCGGGGCAACCAAGTGCTCACATGAGTCGAGAATGATGAGGCAACTGCGATCTTGAACTTGATCACGCAGGCTGGCCGCTTGCTTGAATCCAGGGACGCGATCGCGGATCGCCAGGGTGAGGTGTCGACCCGTCGGAACCATTGACAAGTCTACGAACGCCACCCCGTCGCGGTATGTGTCCGCGACCGTCCGGCCCACGACCTTGGCTAGTCGGCTCTTGCCGATACCCCCTGCTCCGATCAACGACACCATGCGGTTCGTCGACAGAACACGGGTCACCTCGGCGATCTCGTGGGACCGCCCTACAAAGCTGGTTGCTTCAAACGGGATCGACGATCCATCGCCACTCATGCCCAACGCTGTGCCTTTGTTCAGTAGTCATGATCCGTAGAAGCACGGATAACCGAGGGGGTGATGTGCGCCATGCTTCATCATGCAACGTCAACCCTTGTTGCATGAGCGTTAAGGAGAAGAAAACATGGAATTGGTCGACCCTTTGGGCCAGGAGCAGGCACTCCGACGGGTCTACGGGCTGGTACCCAGCGGGGTCCTCGTCTTGGCCGCAACCGTGTCAGGAGTTCGTGTCGGCATGTCCGTCAGCTCATTCTCGACCGTCTCACTCAACCCGGCCTTGCTGGCGGTCAACATCCGTCGGGAGTCCTCCACCTGGCCAACCCTGACCGAGGCACAGCACATCGGCGTGAGCCTGCTGGCCCACGGGCAAGGTGAGATCGGCCGGCAACTCGCCGGGAACAACCGCGAGTCGCGGTTCGATGGGGTCGCCCATGTCGCAGAGGACAGCGGCGCGGTCTACATCAAGGGGGCAGTCGCGTGGATGGAGACAACCCATCGCGACTCGGTCGACGCCGGCGACCACACGATCGAACTCCTACACCTGATCCGCACAGCAGCGACCCCTAGCAGCGATCCGCTGGTGTTTCACCGCAGCCGGTTCGCAACACTGGTCCGGCCATGAGCGAGTCCACGATCGTGGCGGTCTCGACGAACGGGACCGTCTCGCCAGAGTTCGCACAGGCACATCGGATCATGTCATTCCCTACGCTCGGCGAAGCACACAAGAGACGACCAGCGCGACGTGAGACAGACAGCACGCCGACCGTCCTGTCCGTATCAGTCGTCAACGCCACCGTGATGCCCACATCGGGTACCGGCATCAGTGTCCTCCACGAGCCGAGATCGATCGCCAGTTTCGTTGCAGACATCACCAGACTGCAGATTGCAGACGGGGTTGCATTGGACTACCCGGAGCGCATCGAACTCAGCAGCGACTGCATCGCGAAGCTGACCGAGGAGCTCCGCAAACGCGGGGTCGTCGCGACCTTCGTCGAAGCCTGAACAACACCTTGCACTTCACACACCGCGTCGCACAGCCGGAAGCGCGCACTTCCGAGGAGCCCCCTGTCTCCGGAGTCCGAATCGCAATAGACCGCGCAACCCGGCATTGAAGTCGATAGGGTGGACCTTTAGACACTGTTCGAGAATCGACACGTCTGCTGCTGTGCACTCTCCACCCTCGAGTACGAATGTGCTCGCTACACGACAGGAACACCATGAGCGCTTTACCCGTTCGGGCATACGCCGACCGCGTTTCGTACGAAGCCGGCGACACACTCTCGTTGCACGTCGACGCCGGCGGTGACACCGTTTCGGTGACGCTGGTTGAGATGGTCGACTCACTGGAACGTGAAAACAGCCGGGACCGGCCGGTCGTGTGGGCCGCGGCCGGGGACTACCCCACTGATTCGCAGGCGCATCGCGTCGGCTCCTTCGCCACCGGTGCCACCGGCTCATTGGGGCGCGAGTCCCACAGGTCGGTGACACTGGGGGTCATGGTGTGGTCTCCGCGCTATCACCAGGACGAGGATCAAGTTCTGGTGAGTCTCGGTACCGATAGCTCTGGTGCACTCAGTCTCGAGCTGCGGGACGCAACTCTGGCGATGACGTGGCGAGACGCTCACGGCGAGGAGGTCTGGGCCGTGCACGGCGGCACCCCGCTCACCGACCATTGCTGGTACTCGGCCACAGGTGTCTATGGCGACGGGATGATCGTGCTGACTGTCCGGCCGCACGACGCGCTCTACGGCGACCCCGACACCGTAGAACTCCGACACGACGGCCCGGTGCCCGAGATCGACGCAACCCATTGGACCGTTGCGGCGCGAAATCCGTCACTCGTCGAACGGACCGGAAACCACTGGCGGGGCAGCGGGGTCCATGGTTTCACCGGCAAGATCGAAAAGCCCTTTGTCGCCGCCGGGCTTGCATCCCCTGCCGAGATCGAGCGGCTGGCGGCTGCCGAATCGCCGGGCGACGTCTTCGCTGCCCGCCTCATCGCCGGTTATGACTTTGCGCTGCAGGCCGCCGACGATCCCAGCGCCGCACGGCCGATGGCCGATGACCAGACCGAGGGCAAAGTGGTCAACTTGCCGTCGCGCGGAGTGACTGGGAGCAGCTTCACCGGCGACTCTCTCGACTATCGTTGCGCCCCGGCCGAGTACGCGGCGATTCACTTTCACGCCACCGATGTGGTCGACATCGGTTGGGACGCGACGTTGACCGCCGAACTACCGGAAGGCCTCGACAGCGGTGTGTACGGAGTCGTCGTATCTTCGCCCTCGGGCTCGGATACCGTGCCCATCGTAGTGGTCCCGGCACGCGGCTCGGCCCCGCGTAATCGAGTCGCTGTCGTCCTGCCCACCTTCTCCTACCTGGCCTATGCCAACGAAAACCTGTTCAACGGCTTGGATTCCGAGGCAATGACCCCCGCCGAAGTCATTGTCGATCCCGTCGACGAAGCCCACGTGAACGATGCCAGCTTCGGCTTGTCCATGTACGACACCCACCGAGACGGCAGCGGGGTGATGTACTCCTCGATCCGACGGTCGATCGTGAATTTCAGACGCGGCTACCGGATGTGGCTCAATGACGGAGGCCGGGGCTTCTCGGCCGAGATGTATCTGATCGAGTGGCTCGACCGCCGAGGCATCGACTTTGACGTCATCACCGACCTCGAAGTCCACCAGCGCGGCGCCGACTACCTCGATAGATATTCGGTCCTTATCTCCGGTTCGCATCCGGAGTACACCAGCGCAAATATGCTGGACGCGCTCACCGAGTACCGGGACAACGGCGGCAGCCTCATGTACCTCGGAGGTAACGGGTGGTACTGGGTCACCGGTGTGGTGGACACGGACCCGCTCGTCGTGGAGATCAGACGGGGCATGGCCGGCATTCGTTGCTGGGAGTCCTATCCCGGGGAGGTCACCCTGGTGAGCACCGGGGAGCCGGGTGGGTTGTGGCGCCACCGCGGACGTGCGCCGCAGAAACTGACCGGGGTCGGAATGGCCGCCCAGGGCTGGGGACGATCAGAACCCTACTTCCGTTCGGAGCACGCCGCGGATCCGGACCTGCAGTGGATCTTCGACGGCGTCGAGCAAGATCCGATCGGCGCCTACGGCCTCTCCATGAACGGTGCGGCCGGTGATGAGATCGACCGCTTCGACCATGCGCTCGGCACCCCTCCGCACACCGCAGTCGTCGCATCGTCACGGGGACATTCGAACTACTACCAGCGGGCGCTTGAAGAAATTGCGATGAACCTGCCCGGACACGGTGGGGGCGAACAAGATCCCGAGGTTCGTGCCGATATCGTCTACTTCTCGACACCGCGCGGCGGAGAAGTGTTCTCCGTCGGGTCGATCGCCTGGTCCGGGGCATTGCTCCACAACGACACCGAAAACGGGGTGTCGCGCATGACCGAGAACGTGATTCGCACCTTCGTCGCTCGGCGCTCCTAGCGACAACGAGGGCGGTGATCCTTTCGGATCACCGCCCTCGCGGCGCACGCGCCAAGCTGACGACACCACCCCCGATGCCTGGGTCACGTCAAATCGTAGGTGGCCCTCAGACGATCGATGAGAACCTCGGCCTCCGCGATGCGGCATCGCTCTCCAGCCAGATCTCGGTCTCGGCGAGGAGACTGTCGAAGGGCCACCGTCATCGATTCGGCACATCGCCGAAGCTCGTTGATCAGTTCCTGCGCCTGCATTCTCGAAATCGGGTCACACGACGGGCTCCGGGCCGGTGGGGTGTGGTTCTCAACCTCGCTCGTCATCAGAAAGCGACGACATTACTCGTGGTCGAGGATCAACGGCGTTCCGAATGACCACCCACCGTCAACAGTGACAACCTCGCCGCACATGTGGGCACTCAGCGGTGATACCAAGAACGCTGCAACGTCGGCGATGTGCTGTGGAGTCGCCCAGCGTCCGTTGGGGGTCTGCCGTTCGAGCGCCCGCCGGACAGCATGATCGTACAGAGAAGTCATTTCGGTATCGGTGAATCCCGGCGCGATCGCGTTCACATTGATCCCTTGCGCCGCATAGTCGATTCCCAGTTGCCGGGACAGACTGATCAGAGCGCCTTTCGCTGCGCAATAGGCGGCAAACCCCTGACTGGCCTTCACACCGCTCACCGAGGTGACGTTGACGATCTTCCCGCGACCTTGGGTGGTCATGTGCCGCAGCGCTGCCCGACTACAGTAGAACGTGCCGTCGACGTTGACCGAGAAGATGGACCGCCACGTGTCATCTGATGTCTCTGTCGCGCTCCCGGCGACCAGTGTGCCGGCGTTGTTGACCAGGATGTCGATACCCCGGGTGGCCGCAAGTTCGTCGAGGACCCGATCCACCTCCGCAGAACACGAGATGTCCAGTTGACGGGACTCTGCCGACCCGCCCGCGGAGCGGATGACGTCGGAGGTCGAGTTGCCGTCGGTTCGTAAGGCGTCGGACCTGTCCAGGATGGTCACATGCGCACCCGCGGCAGCGAGAGTTCGGGCTATCGCGCGCCCGATCCCCCGGGAGGCGCCCGTCACCACCGCGTGCTGTCCGGAGAGATCTATTGTCAGACTCATTGTTTCGGCCTTTCGCCGTGGTGATTCGGCACCGTGCCGGCCGGCCTTGCCCGCCGCCATGGTGCCGAATCTGTCGTTGCGCCAGCCCTTATACCAGCGGGCGCGCTAGAAGGTGGTGGGCGTACGCGGCACGTCCAGCGGTTCAGGCTCGAGGAAGCGCTTGATGACGTTCTCGGTCATCCGCGACACGTTGTTGTCATACTCGTTGTGCGACAGACTGCCGCACCACGCGATCGAACTGGCGGAGAACACTCCTCCCCCGTTGCGGGTCGGAAAGAACGTGATGTCTCCGCGTGCTTGGTAGTCCATGGTGGCACCCATGTGCGGCATCGTGAACTGCACTTCCTCAGACACGCGGGGATAGTTGTCGGAATGCCCCACGCTGTGCGCCAGCAACCGGGTGTTCGGCGGTGTGCCCAGCGTTAGGTCATATCGGTCGAGTTCGAAGCCGGACGCGCCACCTCCCTCGAGCCCGAAGTCACCGATCTTCTCGTCCCGATCGATACCGTCGACCACGAAGGCCGCCAGTGGATCGGTCACATCGTCGGTCTGGACGAAGTACGACGAGAAGTCGAAGCCCTGTGTGGCGAAGCCCGTCCCGACAATCTTCTGTGGCGCCCGCCCGCGCCATCGCCACAACCCGCCACGCTCACCGTTCGTCTGCAGGTGGAGTTCACCCGGCTGGGCCTGCCACGCCCGGATACCCGATTCACCACGCCGCACCTCGATGACATGCGGCTTCTCCGGGTGCCAGTTCGTCACCCAGTAGAAACCGTTGCCACCCAGGTAGAGTGCCCGCCCGCCGTTCGACAGGTAGGCCTCCCAGGCATCGAGTGTCTCGCGGCTGATGTATTCGGGGTGCGACCCGGTGAGGACGACTCGATAGCGATTCAGAAGGTCGGCACCCTCTTGGTGTACTTCGAGATCGGTCACGACGTCGAAGGCGATGTTCTTCTCGGTCAACCAGTCGACGAGATGTAGATCCGCGGGGAACTGCCAAGGTCCGCCCAGTGAGGTGCGCTTGTCCGGACGCAGATTCACGATGGGGCGGCGGGAGGATGACAAGTGAACCCCGCTGCCGTCGGAGTGTAGGTCGTAGAGAGACAAACCCAGCTCGGGGTGCTCGTGCAGATAGAGATCCGACGCACCGAGGACGGGCGTCTGGCCGAAGATCGACTGCGCGAAGGCCCCTCCGGGAGCGAGATGTTCGTTGGCGTACGCGAGGTAGCTGGCTGTCGCGACGACGAGCACGACGTCGGCAGTTGCTATGCCGCGCGGCGGGGTGACGAAGAACGGTTGACGGTCGGTTTCACCGTCTTGAGTGATGCGTAATGCATAGGTTCCGCTTCTGAGGTCCGCGGGCACGGTCCACCGGATGTCGGTGTCCCAGTGACAATCTTCCAGGTCGTCATCGTGGAAGTGGATCGCACCATATTCGTTCGGCGCCAACGTGTAACGTTCGTCGACGCCCCGCCACCAGCGGCCCGTCATACCGCGTGCAGGTCCTTGCTCGCAGAACCCGTGGAGTCCCCACGGGCCAATGTCGCGTGCCCGGTCTGTAGTGATCCCACGCGTGGTGATCGACGCGGCGAAGTCCCACAGAGCGGCGAGTTGGACACGGCTTTCCATCCCGTGGACGAGGTCGGCGACCTCGTCCTCGTCGAGGACGCGGTTCCATACGCCGGGACGTTCGATCTTGCCGTTGAAATGCGCATCGAAGCGACCTCCACCGGATGCCGCGGCGATGGCGAAGGGAGCGGCGGTCGGCGCCGGCGCGACGTTGAGTTCGGTGACCGCGCGCCCGATTCCGGGGAGTTCCACCGTGCTGGCCACGAGACTGTTGGCCTCGTTGACCGCTGAGATCGACCACACTGCGGCCTCGCGCGTGACGGGATCGAAGGTGGCGCCGATGGAGTACCAGCACGAACCATACAGCGCCTCCCCGGTCGACACGATGTCGGTGGTGACGCCGTCCCCGACTCGCAGACCGACCCCCTCAGGACCCAACTCGAGCGCGTAGCCGACACCGGCGCCCAGGTCGTATTTGCCCATGACCACCTGCTGGTCTTTGGCCGGGGTGGTCGGGCACACATAGGCATGCAACGTGAACGAGCCGGTCAGGGCGAGCTTTCCCTCGTCGTCGACCCGGATGAAGGAGCCTGAGTCGACGTCCTGGACGCGCGCCGGATACGAGCCGGTGACCTCCGACTCGATGACGTCCTCGCGAAATCCCGGTCCGGCGGGGTTGCGGTCACCGTGCCTGAGCCTGACGATGTCGGCCTCGAATCGTCCGCTGATGAGGCTGCTCACCTTGAACTCGATGGGCTCACCGGGGGCGACCGAGAGCCGGTCGGTGTAGGACAGGAGTCTGGGCTGCTGGGGTTTGGTCATCACTGGGCTCCGATGTCGTGCAGTCGGCGGAGAAAGATTGCGTGCAGCACATCCTTTTCGGTCGGATATACCTCGTCGAGCACGTCGATGGGTGTCCCACGCATGCCGTTGAGGACACCGATCCGGTACCGAGCGAACGGCTCCTCGGCGACGACGATGTACTTCCCGGCGATCAATCCCCGTCTGAAGTAGGTGAGCACCCGCTGAAGTCGATCGCTGTGGAGACCGTTCGGATCGGCTTCATGTTCGGCAATGAGTTCCGGCGTCACAAGAGCTTTGATGCTCTCACGGTTTGCGGAATCGAACGCGCGGTAGACCCACTCGTCCCTGTTCACGAGGGTCATGGCTTGTCATCCTCTCTGACTGCGGACATGCGCCGGGATGTCGAGTCGAACATGCGATTTCGACTCGACACCCCGACCTCCGGGAGCTCCGTCCGAGTTACTTCAGGTCCTTGACGTTGTTGAAGAGTTGCAGCACACCGGTCGTTGCCAGATAGTCATTTCCGACTGTCTGCCTGCCGAAGACGGTCTCCCCCTCGGCCACTGGAATCAGCGGTGGTAACTGATAGGCATCGGTCTCGCCGTCGCGGTAGTAGTCAGCGATGGGCGCGACGATGGTGTCGGGCAGCGTGAGGTCCTTCGTGAGTACCGCTTCCGGTGCAATGGTTTGGAACGGAAGCTGCTGGTCGGCCTTCTTCGCGGCAGCCATGGCCATCATGAACTGCCCCCAGTGACCGAAGAAGAGGTCGCCCTCAGCCACCCAGGACGGGTTGGTACGTAACTGTTCCAGCGCCTCTTTCGTGCCACCGATACCCGCTACAAGTGATCGTGGGCCTCGTCCGGCTTGTTCGACGGCCTGCCAAGCCCCCAGCGCTGAGTCGTCGGCGACCGTGTAGACGATGAGGTTCTTGCTCGAGGGAACACCCGCGAGCGCATTCTTCACAGAGTCGAAGGACGGTCCGCGCTGGGCTTTTCCGTCGACCTGGATCATCGAGTCACCGAGTTGAGTAGTCGTGACCTTGAGGTCCGACACGTCGTTGATCGCCTGCAATCCTGGGACCCAGTTGGTGATCTCTTTGTAGAAGTAACTGTTGCAGTTGTTGATCTGCTCACCGAAGCTCGGCGCATTGACGAGCAGTACGGTCGTGTTGTCGCCGTTCCAGCCCTTCTCCTGGGCTGCCTTACCCACAGCTTTCGCCGTGTCCGTACACAGTTGCGGGTTGCTCAGGTTGAGCCACGAACAGTACCCGGGCTGATCGCCGGTCACGCTGGGAGTGTTGACCGCGATACACGGAATCCCGGCATCCTCGTAGATCTTCTCGATCGACGGGTAGATGCCCGCCACCGGATTATAGGAAGCCACATAGTCGGGCTTGGACTGTGCGATCAACCGGGCATTGGACGAGACCTTTGACGGGTCGAGCGCATTGTCGTAGGTCTTCAAAGCGACACCTGTTGTCGTGGCGGCTTTTTCGACCCCATTCTGCAGCAGGACATAAAGCGGGGCAGCATCCGTGGCGTTGGTGTAAGCCATCGACGAGCCCGCGATGGCGGTATCGGCTGCGGCGCCGGTCACCTCTGGTGCGTCGTCACCGGAAGAGCAAGCACTGATCACCAAGACGAGTGCCATGGCCAGCACACTCATCACGGCTAGGGGTCTACGTCGACTTCGATCATGTATTGACATCGCGAATCCTCATCAGATGGACGGGTATTGACAGTTTTGTGTTCAGTGGGAGGTACCGCTGACCTGCGAGCGCAGGTTGCTGAATCCGACCGACACCAAGAGGACGAGACCGGTGACGATCTGTTGATAGAACGTCGAGACATGCAGTAGAGTCAGTCCGTTGGCGAGAACTCCCAACACCAGCACGCCGGCCAGGGTCCCGAGCGCGCCGCCCGAGCCACCTCGAAGTGAGCCACCGCCCAGCACCACGGCGGCCACCGACAGTAAGGCTGCGGTGGCACCGAGGTTGCCGTCGCCCGCGAGCAGCTGGCTCGCCAGCATCACACCTCCGAGGCCTGCGAACATCCCGCTCAGTGCATACACACTGATCGTGATTGCATCGACTCGCATGCCGGCCAACCAGCTGGCTTCCCGGTTCCCCCCGATCGCGTACAGGGCGCGTCCGTAAGTCGTGTAGCGCAGCACCAATGCCATCACCACGAAGGCGAAACCGGTCAACCACACCTGATTCGGGACCAGGCCGATATCCGTGTCGGCCAGGAACCCGGCAGACAGATTCTCGATCGGAATACTCTGGCCATCGGCGATGGTGAAGGCGAGTCCCCCGGCAATGGAGAGCATGCCCAAGGTTGTGATCAGTGGATTGATCTTGCCCTTCGTGACGATCAGTCCATTGACAAGTCCGATAGCCACTCCCGCAACGACCGCTCCCAGGATCGACACGATGATGGAGGTCCCGGCGTTGACGAGCTTGGCGAAGATGACCGCGGACAGGGGTGCGACGCCGGCAACCGAGAGGTCGAATCCTCCCGCGATGATGACGAGCGTCTGGCCCAGCGCCACCAGGCCGATGAACGCGATACCGGTCAGAATGCTCACTGCGTTGTCAGGACTGACGAATGCAGATGACATCGAAGCGAAGATGATGATGAGTATGACCAGGAACGCGGTGATGCCCAAGGACTGCACCAGCACGTTGCGGGTCCGGGCGCTGCCTTTCTGGCCCGGTGATTCGTCCGCCGGTGCCTGAGTGGCATCGCGAGCGTCGATCGTTGAACTCACTGTGTTGTCCCTCCTTATGCCGCCGCGAGGCGAATGGCTTCTGCTTGTGTGACGGCTGCCCCCGTGAGCTCGGCGACGAGACGACCGTTGCGGACGATGAGCAGGCGGTCGGCGACGTCGACAGCCTCTTCCACGTCGGACGTCACCACCAGCACCGCGACCCCCTCATCGGCAAGGGCACGCAGCGTCTCGTGGACTTCATGACGCGCCCCGAGATCGACTCCGCGAGTGGGTTCGTGGACAACCAAGGCGGTAGGCTCGGTCTCCAGCCTGCTCGCCAGCATCACTTTCTGCTGGTTGCCGCCGGACAGCTCGCCGACAGATTGTTCAAAGGACGACGACTTGAGGGCGAAGCGCCGCGCCCATCGATCGGCGACGACGTGTTCTCGTGCTGTGGTGATGAAGCCCCAACGCGCCAGCTTGCCCATCACGAGGAGGCTGATGGAGCCGCCGATCGACATGTCGAGCACGAGCCCCTCGGTCTTGCGGTCGGGTGGTAGATAGGCAACGCCCGACCTCAGTGCCTGCCGGGGCGAACGGAAGACCCTATGAGCCGTACCAGCCACCGAGAGCCCGCCCGCGATATCCGGACGTCGCCCACCCAGCCCTTCGGCGATCAATTCCGAACCACCGCCGCGAATCCCATAGACCACCACAACCTCACCGGCGTGCAGAGTGAACGTGACGTCGTCCAACCCGGGACGTCCGGAAACCGACCATCCGTCCAACGCGAGAACCGGGTCGCCGACTCCAGTCCTGGACCTGCGGTTGGCGAGCGCACCGGTCTTCTCGCCCAGCATCTGCGCGATGAACTGCTCACTCGTCGTGTTCCGAGGGCTCGCGGCGAAGACATGCTCGCCGTTACGGAAGACATCTATACGGTCGGCGTGCTCACTGATCTGATCGAGGTGGTGCGAGATGACGATGACTCCGATGCCTTTGCGGCGTAGATCGCGGAGAATCGAGTACAACTTCGCGCTCTCGTCGGCGGTTAACGCGGCAGTGGGCTCGTCGAGGATAAGGACTTTCGAGTCGCGCCCGAGCGCCTTGATGATCTCGACGATCTGCCGATCCGCGAGGCTCAAACTCGCCATGGTGCGATCCAAGTGAACCCGAAGCCCGGCACCTGACATGAGATCCTGCGCAGCGGACACCATCGCCGCCTTCGTGGTGACCCCGAACCGGTTGGGAAGCCGGTTGAGCATGATGTTCTCGGCCACAGTCAAGTCGGGAACGTAGGCCAACTCCTGCGGGATCAGGGCTACGCCGTGGCGCAGAGCATCGCGAGGAGTGTGAAAATCCACCTGCTCGTCACCGATGTACAGGTCTCCTGTGTCCGAGCGCTCTGCGCCGGTCAGCAGTTTGGCGAAAGTTGACTTACCCGCCCCGTTTTCGCCGATGATGGCGACACATTCGCCGGCGGCGAGCTCGAAGTCGGTGGGTTTGAGTGCCTGGTTGTTTCCGTAGCGCTTGCTGAGACCCTTGGCGCGCAGGACGGGAACCGACTGTCCGCGTTCGTCGGCAGTAGTTTGGCGAGCGGTAGTCATGGCAGAGGTTTCCTCGAAGTCGTGGCGGCTGAGAGTGTTTGCCCGGGGACGGATCGAATCCCCGAGCAAGAGACCGGTCGCGACCTGAACATCGTCACCGCCGGGCCGATGTAGATGACTATAAGCGCTATTGGACCGGTCTTTAGTCCTTGTAACGCAACTTTCGCATTGGGTAACACAGACGACACGTACCGGCGTTCGCTCCGCTGAGTGGATGCGTCCACAATGGACTAATGCCGTGACCAGTAGACCATAAGCGGGTGACGAGCGCCCCGATTTTGCCGAACAATGTTCCAGCTCACCGGAACTAGCGGATCGACCCGCACTCTTCCTGCAGGGGAACGAACGAACGCTGCCACCCCGCCCGGAGGTCCCGGTCGGGGTGGCAGCGATGGAGGAGGGGATCGACGAAAAGCTGAAAGTGGCGGCGCCTCAGTTTGTCTTTGCGCGGATGGCTTCGAAGACCGATGGGTCGACGAGGGTGGAGGTGTCGCCGAGTTCGCGGCCTTCGGCGACGTCCTTGAGTAGGCGCCGCATGATTTTGCCCGATCGTGTCTTGGGCAACTCCGGCACGACGTTGATCTCGCGCGGCTTGGCGATCGGGGAGATCTCCACCGACACCTGCTGGCGCAGTTCGGCGATCAGCTCGTCT
>NZ_JALPSY010000022.1:0-90367 GCF_023218005.1 Gordonia sp. C13 | reverse complement strand
CAACCAACTAACCGAGCCTCCAGCAAACCCGGGGCGATTCAGCCCTCCAGAGTCGCATTGTTTTAAGCTGCTGTCGGACCCCGGCGCCGAACTCCGCATCGTCCCTGAAGCGGGCCACCTCATCCAGCTCGACGCCCCTGAACGCCTCACCGGCATACTGCTGGATTGGCTCGCCCGACTCCCTCACTAAGTTGAGTTGTTTCATCACGACGTCTCGATGTACGCAAAGAAAGTTCACGCGTGACCGTGGATTGGTTCGGACCCAGTCGTGCTAGTCTCATCAGCAACATCAGTAACACGAGCACCACGATCTGGAGTGCCCCGAATGCCCGTGCCGTACGGCCACAGCAAGCGCCGACGACTCGGCATCCGAACAATGCTGACCACGGCGGCCACCGCCGCCGCCCTTGTCGGCGGACTCGTCCATGCGGGCGCGGCCCAGGCAGCCGACGGGCATCCGTACGTCAATCTCGGTGACAGCTACAGCGCGGGCGCATCGGTATTTCCCCAGGCGACGAATGCGGCGATGTTCTGCTCCAACTCGCTCGTCAACTACTCCCACCTCGTCGCAGAGCGACGCGGGACCCCGGTTGTCGATGCCAGTTGCTCAGGCGCGACGACCGAGGATCTGACTCGGCCGCAACACTTGTGGCAGGGACCGCAGATCAAGGCGGTAGGACCGGCGACCCGCCTGATCACCTTGACGATCGGCGCGAACAACAACGGGTTCTTCAGTTTCGCGACGTCGGCCTGCCAGCAGGCCTGGCTGTCGGCGCCGTTGTCGGCCACCCCGTGCCGCGACAGGTACGGCACCTCATTTGTGGACAAGATCAAGTCCTCGACCTATCCCGACCTCGTGAAAGCGTTGCGCGGCATCAACCGCGCCGCGCCGCGGGCCCGCGTGGTCCTCGTCGGGTATCCGCAGATCTTCCCGGCCAAGGGCACTGCCCTCTGCTCGGCGTCGTTGCTCACGACGCCCGGAGATACCGCATACCTTCACCGTGCCTTTGTCGTCCTCAACGACGCCATGCGCCGCGCCGCCGCAACCACACGGGCCACCTTCGTCGACATGACCAAGGTCTCCGCCGGCCACGACGCATGCGCGGGCGCTCGGCGGTGGGTCGAGCCGACGTTGGGTGCGGTCAGCTTCCCAGCGATGCACGCCAATGAACTCGGTCAGAAGGCGATGGCCGACCAGGTCGTGGCCGCACTGCGCTGAGGGCCTCTCCGAGCACCTACTCGCCCAGTCTTGCCGATCGGGCGGCATGTCGGTCCCGACGTCTCACCGCTACGTTCCCTGCCCTTTCGGACAGCCCACCACCTGACCAACCTGGTTGCAACGTTGCTCGCCTTAATGTCAGGCGTCACGTTTACGGATCAGTATGGCCTGGGTAACTGGGTCCAGGTCCTGTCCCGAGGAGGCCGGTCATGGCTATCGACGAATCTCAGAGTCCGCACCACCACATCGGTGGCGTGGACAGTCACGCGGAGTCGGCGGACTATCTCGCCAAGCGGCAGCTCAAGGGCGGCACCGCCGGTTGGCTGCTGCTCGCCGGTCTAGGTGTGAGTTACGTGGTCTCCGGCGACTATTCGGGCTGGAACTTCGGTCTCGGACACGGCGGCTTCGGCGGTCTCGCGATCGCCGCGGTCGTGATCGCCGCTATGTACCTGTGTCTGGTACTGGGAATGGCCGAGCTGTCCTCGGCTTTGCCTGCGGCCGGCGGTGGTTACACCTTCGCCCGTCGCGCACTCGGCCCATGGGGTGGATTCGCCACGGGCACTGCGATTTTGATCGAGTATTCGATTGCCCCTGCGGCGATCGCGACATTCATCGGCGCCTACGTCGAGTCGTTGAACCTGTTCGGGATCACCGACGGCTGGTGGGTGTATCTGGTCGTCTACATGATCTTCATCGGGATCCACCTGTCCGGCGCAGGTGAGGCGTTGAAGGTGATGTTCGCGATCACCGCCATCGCGTTGGTCGGTCTGATCATCTTCGCCATCACCGCCATCGGACACTTCGACGTCGCCAACCTCACCGACATCGCACCCAACGACGCCGCCGGGTCGTCGTCCTTCCTGCCGTTCGGCTACATCGGTATCTGGGCGGCCATTCCGTTCGCGATCTGGTTCTTCCTGGCGATCGAAGGTGTACCGCTGGCGGCGGAAGAGACCGCCAATCCCGAACGCAATGTTCCGCGGGGCATCATCGCCGCGATCAGCGTCCTGCTCGTCACCTGCGTGACCGTGCTGTTCCTCACGACCGGCGCGGGTGGTGCCGGTCCGATGTCGGAGTCGGGGAACCCGTTGGTCGAGGCTCTGGGCGACTCGTCGATGGCCAAGGTGGTCAACTACATCGGACTCGCCGGTCTGGTGGCGAGCTTCTTCTCGATCATCTACGCCTACTCGCGCCAGTTGTTCGCACTCTCCCGAGCCGGCTACCTGCCGACGGTGTTGTCGGTGACCAACCGACGCAAGGCGCCCACGCTCGCACTGATCGTGCCCGGGGTCGTCGGCTTCCTGCTGTCACTGACCGGCAAGGGCGACCTCCTGCTGAACATGGCCGTCTTCGGTGCCGCGTCGAGTTACGTGCTGATCATGGTCAGCCACATCGTTCTCCGTCGCCGCGAGCCGGACATGAAGCGCCCGTACCGCACCCCCGGCGGCGTCGTGACCACCGGCTTCGCCCTCGTCGTCGCGGTCATCGCGGTCATCGCCACGTTCCTCGTCGACGTGGTGGCGGCCTTGTGTTGCCTCGGGGTGTTCGCCCTGTTCATGCTCTACTTCGCCGTGTACAGCCGCCACAAGCTCGTCGCCAACTCCCCCGACGAGGAGTTCGCTGCCCTCGCCGAGGCGGAGGACGACCTGCGATGATCTACACCCAGTCGATCTCGGGTACCACCTACACCTTCGACGGGTTGGTCGAACTCATGGCCAAGGCCACTCCCCGCCGCTCCGGCGACGAACTCGCCGGGTGTGCCGCCGAGTCCGATGCCGAACGGGCCGCTGCGGCATGGCAACTCGCCGATCTACCGTTGACAGCCTTCCTCGAGGAGCAAGTCGTCCCGTATGAGTCCGACGAGGTCACCCGACTGATCATCGACACCCACGACCGGGTGGCGTTCCAGTCGATCGCACATCTCACCGTCGGCGGATTGCGCGACTGGTTCCTCGAGACCTCGACTCGCGCAGACAGTGCCGATCAGATCGCCGCTGTGGCACCAGGGCTGACCCCGGAAATGGTCGCCGCCGTGTCGAAGATCATGCGCAACCAGGACCTGATCCTGGTTGCCGCGGCCGCGACGGTCACCGCGGCGTTCCGCACCACGGTCGGTCTCCCAGGGCGCATCGCCACCCGACTGCAACCCAACCATCCGACCGACGATCCGCGCGGTATCGCGGCAGCGACTCTGGACGGATTGCTGATGGGCTGCGGAGACGCGGTGATCGGCATCAACCCGGCTACCGACTCACCTCACGCCACGTCGGAGTTGCTGTACCTGCTCGACGACATCCGGCAGCGCTTCGGGATCCCAATGCAATCCTGCGTCCTATCCCACGTCACCACCACCGTGGACCTGATCGAGAAAGGCGCACCGGTCGACCTCGTCTTCCAGTCGATCGCCGGAACCGAAGGCGCCAACCGAAGTTTCGGGATCGACATGGCGATCCTGCGGGAAGCCAACGAAGCCGGCCGATCCCTGAAGCGAGGCACCGTCGGGGACAACGTGATGTACCTCGAGACCGGGCAGGGCTCCGCGCTGTCGGCGAATGCGCATCTCGGCACCGGCGGCAAACCCGTAGATCAACAGACCCTGGAAACTCGCGCATATGCGGTGGCGCGAGTTCTCGAACCACTCCTGATCAACACCGTTGTCGGGTTCATCGGACCCGAGTACCTCTACGACGGGAAACAGATCATCCGCGCCGGTCTCGAAGACCACTTCTGCGGCAAGATCCTCGGCCTCCCGATGGGGGTCGACGTCTGCTACACCAACCATGCCGAAGCAGACCAAGACGACATGGACACACTGCTGACCCTTCTGGGCGTCGCCGGCGCGGCGTTCGTCATCGCCGTCCCCGGCGCCGACGACGTCATGCTCGGCTACCAAAGTCTGTCCTTCCACGATGCGCTCTACGTGCGTCAGGCACTCGGCCTCCGACCCGCTCCCGAATTCGAGACCTGGCTGGCGGGGCTCGGGATGGCCGACACCGATGGGCGGATCCTGCCGGTCGACGTGGTCAACTCTCCCTTGCGTTCGCTGACGGTGGCCCGATGAACGCCGCCGATCAACCGGCCGAGGACCATTGGGCCGACCTACGATTGACCACGCAGGCGCGGATCGGCCTGGGCCGGGCCGGGAATTCACTCCCCTCGCGTCGAGTGCTGGAGTTCAAGGCTGCTCATTCCGCTGCGCGCGACGCCGTGCACGAACCTCTCGACGTCGACGACCTGACCCGGCAGATCAGCGAACTCGACACGGAACCAGCACTGCATGTGCAGAGCCGGGCCGACTCCCGCGGCGAGTACCTGAGGCGACCGGATCTCGGACGGCAGCCCGCGGACCTGTCTCATCTGCCCGACACCGGCGCCGACCTCGCCATCGTGCTGGCCGACGGACTCTCAGCGCGCGCACTCGCCGACCACGGACGGGGACTGCTCGACGCGCTCCTCGACACCCTCGGCGAGCGCTACTCGCTCGCTCCCCCGGTGATCGCGACCCAGGCCCGGGTCGCACTCGGCGACCACATCGGCGAAGCCCTCCGTGCCCAGACGATGATCATGATCATCGGCGAACGCCCCGGGCTCTCGGTCGCCGACAGTCTCGGCATCTACCTCACCCATCTCCCGCAGGCGGGACGCCATGACGCTGACCGCAACTGCATCTCCAACATCCACCCGCCCGACGGTCTCGACTACACGACCGCCGCCGCGATCACCGCGGCCCTGGTGGACGGCGCCCGCAAACTCGGGAGATCCGGAGTCGCGCTCAAGGACACCTCACGCGACCAACTCGCGGACAGTGACGCGCGCATTCTGGACGGCTAGATACCGTCTGGGCGACCCATGACAGTCGCCGCCGTCGACTGTCATGGGTCGCGGCGAAGACATCGTCGCCCTTTGCGGAGGTCATCGAGGCGGCGGCGTCCTCGGAAGATCGTCCTCCGGACCACCCGTCGAAGTGAGGGTGCAACCCCGCTGCAGAACGAAAAGCCATGTGCCGTAGTCTTTTCTCACGTGAACTCCGCTGCTGACGATGCTTTCATGACCGACCTCACTTCGCATGTTTGCGTGTGGTGCTCGTCCACCGAGGACATCGCCGAACTCCGTGGCGAACCGCGGTGCGGGCGGTGCCGCACTGCAGAACAGACCATCGCTGCGGCCCGCGAGTTCGTCGGCCTGTACGGTCTGCGGCCCTTGGGTGGATCGCTCGCCTCCGAGGACGAGGAGGAACACGAACACCGCGTGGCCGCGCGCGAGGCCCGGGTGCTGCTGAACCAGACCCGCTCGCAGACGCCTACGCGCAGCAAGTCCAAGCCGGAACAGCGCGTTGCGACCCGCACCGCGACCACCGCGCCGAAGGCGAGCAGCAAGACGCCGGCCCCCAAGACCCAGAACGACAAGTCCGGGGTCACCCGGCCGGACCGCGCCGAACTTATGAGCCGCGCCAAGAACCTGCTGGCGCAGCTCGCCGAGATCGAGGAACGCCTGACGATCGCGCAGAAGGACTCCGGCTTGAGTGGCAAGGCCAAGGTGTCGGACCTGACCGCGAAGCGGGATTCGATCCTGCGGACGCTCGCCGCTCTGGAGAAGGCGAACCGGGCGCTGGAGCCGGCCTGACACTCCCCACGGCAGTGGCCAGCGGACCGGAAACCACTGCGTCGCAACCTGTTCGGATGCCCCTTCGCGCCAAATGGCCCGGGGTCGCCGGTGAAACACGCCGATTGCGCACTGGTCGGTTCCCCTGGGTGGTCGTCGACGACGCGTAGCATTTGGGTCGCACCTGCAGCAGCGCGGGACCGCCCAGGGCGGCGCCTGCCGCCTGCCCGCGTTCCGAGAGGAATCGCGCGATGACCGCGAACCAGCGCGACCACGAGGACGATCGACGCGCGGCCGGTCGCGCGGAAGGCCCCCTCGAACAGCAGCTCGAGGAGAGTTTCGACGAAGTCGTGACCGAGGGCACCGAACGCCTGTACCGGGCGGTGCGCACAGTGCTCATCACCGGCTTCTTCGGCGGGCTGGAGGTCGGACTCGGTGTCATGGCGATGCTGGCCGTCGTCCACGAGACAGGCAGCCACCTCTTGGGCGGCCTCGCCTTCAGTATCGGACTCATCGCGATCTACCTCGCGCACAGCGAGCTGTTCACCGAGGACTTCCTGATGCCCATCGCCGCGGTGGTGGCGCGTAAGGGATCTGTCCTTCAGCTGATCAAGCTCTGGGTCGGTACGCTGCTGGCCAACCTCCTCGGCGGCTGGGTCATCATGTGGCTCATCACGCGATCGTTTCCGGAATGGAACGAGACGCTGTCTGAGTCGGCACATCACTTCGTCGACGCCCCGTTGTCGTTGCAGAGCATCTGCCTAAAGCCGTAGGGCTACCCTCTCGACGGCGTGTTCGCGAGCTCGGCCGCCCGACGCAGCGTCTCCCGGTCGACGACATCGCCGGCGTTCATCGGCTGGGTCAGGACGCCCGACTCGGTCGCGATGTCGATCATGAACCCCACGCTGTCGTCGGAGAGCCCGCCATCCTCTGTCCAGAACGGATATTTCTGGATGAGGTCGTAGAGCTCTCGAAGCGATTGTTCGGACGGAGGTTCGTCGACGTACTCGCCGACCGCCGCTCGAAACAGTGCGAAGTCGCTCTTCAGCGTTGTCATCGCCCGCAGCGTGGTGGCACAGTATCGCGTGGCCAGTTCTCTGTTCTGTGCGAGCCAGCCCGCCTCGGCGGCCTGGGCCACCTTGAGGAAACCTGGGGCGTTCTCGTAGAGCGTGGCGATCAACACCGGTCGGTCCACCGTCGATCGGGCGGCGTCGAACTGCGTGTCGTGAATGACGGTGGCGTCGAGCTGTCCGGTGGCCCAGGCTTCCGTTCGGGCGGTTGCGTTTTCGATGATTCGCGGATTCGGGATCTCGTGCACGTCACGTGCCTCACCGAAGCCGCTCAACAGCGCATTCAAAACGATGGCCCCTGCGCCGCCCGGGCTGTCGACGCCCACCCGGGTCGATGGCTCGAACAGCTGGCCGGCCGTGTCGACGCCATTGGCGCCGGCCAGGACGAAGTCGTCCATGCTGACGTATGGGCAGAACACCTTCAGATCCTCGCCCCGCTCCCGCGCATCGAGAATCGCCGAGAACGACGTTGCGAGAACCTCGGCATCGCCGTCGGACAAGGTCTTCACCGCGTCGGTGTGAGTGCCGGTGATCGTCACGTTCCCGTCGACGCTGAGGTTCAGCCCGGAATCGCGTCCGTACTCCCCGACGCCGTATACCAGTGGTATCTGCGACGCCGGCGGGGGCGAACCCAGCACGATCTGCAGCGACTCCCCTGTGCCCGCGTCGGTGGGCTGGGCGCAAGCGGTTCCGACGGCCGCCAGCCCGCTGACGGTGATGGCCGCGATCATGCGCGTCGTTCGGCTCCGGCGACTCCTGGCTGACATCCGGTACCTCTTCCGCAGTGTCCGATCGTTCCGCAGCAGTGCATCTGCTGCGGACTCGCCCGTGCGGAGACACCCGATTCCCTCGGCATTGGGTTCAGGTGAACATACGTCAGCTCGACGCCGCGGGTGGGCAATCCGGAAGAAGTCGAATCGTCGTGCGACACAGAAGTTCATGACGGGTCATCCGCGATGAGCGCCATCGGCGGTCGGTGTCAGGCGAACGGCGCCTTGAGTCCGTGCAGGATCGTGCCGATGAGCCGATCGAAGTAGTTCTCGCGTTCGGCCTCGGGCAACAGTCCCAGAGGTCCCTTGATGCAGAGCTCGGCGAATCCGTGAACCGCTGCCCAGCAGACGATCTCGGAGTCCGGGCGGCGTTCGGGCGGGATCTCTCCCACGGTCACCATCTCGTCGAGGACGCTGTGCAGGATGGCGTATGGGCCGTCGCGGCGCGCGGACACGTCGGGATTGACGCCCGGTCGGGAGAACTCGGCGTGAAAGGCGACCTGGAACAGATGCGGTTCGTCGATTGCGAACAGGGCATAAGCTCGCGCGGTCTCACGGAATCGGGAGCGCGCGACCTCCTCGGGTGCCTCGTCATCGGAGACCGTCGCGATCCGCTGGCGCATCAGATCGGCGAGTGTTGCGAGGGCGCGGTCGGCAATCGACGTCATCAGCTCCTGACGATCGGCGAAATGCCGATAGGCGGCGTTGTGGGAAACGCCGGCGCGCCGCGCCACCTCGCGGATGGTCACCTTCTCGGGAGCACTACTGCGCGCCAGCTCCCATGCCTCGTCGATGAGGGCATTGCGAAGGTTGCCGTGGTGATAGGTGGTGCGCTCCGATGCCATGGCGGTCACTCTACCGAGGTTGGGCCAGTCCCCCGACCTGGGTGAACCCGACACGACCTCCTTTCATGCCAACGGATGTTGACAGGGACAACATCGTCGTTCATTCTATGTTGACACTGCCAACACCTAGTGGTGACCGTCACAGCCCAGGGCGGTATTCAAGGAGGAACTCATGGCCACCGTCACCTTCATCACCTACGACGGAGAAAAGCAGGAAGTCCCGTTCGTCGAGGGTCAGAACCTGATGCAGGTCGCGACAGACAACGCGGTGTCGGGGATCGATGGCGATTGCGGCGGAGACGCTGCCTGCGGCACCTGCCACGTGATGATCGACCACCAGTGGGCCGCCGCGACCGGCAGTCGCAACGCCACCGAAGCGCAGATGCTCGAGATGAATCCCGATTGTCAGGAGAACTCGCGACTGTCGTGTCAGATCGCACTCTCCGCCGAACACGACGGTCTCGTCGTCAATCTTCCCGAATTCCAGTTCTGAACCGATCGGAGAACCACTGATGCAGATCCTCGACCGCGTCGTTGAGACGGTGCAGGCGAACATCCCGTTGGACCGTCAGGTTCAGGGCCTCCAGCTCTTCCACAAGACCCGCGCTCGGCTGCTCGGCGAGACGCGGCCGGAATCCTATGTGGAAAAGCCCATCCCGCCGGTGGACCAAGTCGGTCTGGACGAGATCGACATGAGCAACCCGTTCATGTACCGGCAGGGTCAGTGGATTCCCTACTTCGCCCGACTTCGCGACGAGGCGCCGGTCCACTATCAGGCGAGCAGTCGTTTCGGCCCGTTCTGGTCGGTGACCCGGTACGACGACATCCTCACCGTCGACAAGGACCATGAAACCTTCTCGGCCGAACCCTTCATCGTGATCGGCACTCCCCCACCGGGTCTCGACGTCGAGATGTTCATCGCGATGGACCCACCCCGACACGACGAGCAGCGCCGGGCGGTTCAGGGCGTCGTGGCACCGAAGAACCTCAAGGAGATGGAAGGGCTGATCCGGGAACGCGTGTGCGAGGTTCTCGACAACCTTCCCGTCGGCGAACCGTTCAACTGGGTCGATCGGGTCTCGGTCGAGATCACGGCGCGGACGCTCGCGACGATCCTCGACTTCCCGTACGACGAACGCCGTAAGCTGGTTCGCTGGTCCGACCTGGCGGCCGGCAGCGAGGAGGCGACCGGCGGCAGCAGCGATCCCGACGTCGTGTTCCAGGCCGCTCTGGAGATGGTCCGCGCGTTCGCGGAACTGTGGCATGACAAGGCTGCGCGTCTGGAGGCCGGGGAGGCACCGGGATTCGATCTCATCAGCATGCTGCAGTCCAATGAGAAGACCAAGGACCTGGTGAAGCGGCCGATGGAGTTCATCGGCAATCTGACGCTGCTGATCGTCGGCGGAAACGACACCACGCGCAACTCGATGTCGGGCGGTGTCTACGCACTGAACAAGTTCCCCGGCGAATTCGACAAGCTCAAGGCCGATCCGAGCCTCATCCCCAACATGGTCTCGGAGATCATCCGCTGGCAGACTCCGCTGGCCTACATGCGGCGGGTCGCCACGAAGGACACCATCCTCAACGGGCAGTTCATCCGCAAGGGCGACAAGCTGGTGATGTGGTACGCCTCGGGCAACCGGGACGAGAGCAAGTTCGAGCGTGCCGACGAGCTCATCATCGACCGCCCGAATGCGCGGAACCACATGGCCTTCGGCTACGGCGTGCACCGATGCATGGGCAACCGTCTCGCCGAACTGCAGCTCCGGATCCTCTGGGAGGAACTGCTGCAGCGCTTCGACGACATCAAGGTGCTCGAAGAGCCCGAGTACGTGCAGTCCAACTTCGTCCGTGGGTACAGCAAGCTGATGGTCGAACTCACGCCCAAGACACCGTCATGACCTCGGGACGTGCCGTCGTGATCGGCGCCAGCCATGCCGGTGCCCAACTGAGTGCCCAGCTGCGGTCGTCGGGTTGGGACGGCGACATCGTCCTGATCGGCGACGAGCCGTACCTGCCCTACCACCGTCCGCCGATGTCCAAGACGTACCTTGCGGACACCGTCGGGATCGATGACCTGCTGATCCGCGGAACCGAGTTCTACGAGAAGCAGAACATCCGGGTTCGTCGTGCCCGGGTAGAACGCATCGATCGTGCCGAGCAGCGCGTTGTCCTGAGCGATGGCGAGTCGCTGTCGTATGACCGACTCGCCCTGTGTACCGGTGCCCGCCCTGTGCGCCTGGGGATTCCGGGAGCCGAACTCCGTGGCGTGTACTACCTGCGGACCGCCGAGGACGTCGAGGCGATCCGCGCCGACGTTCCGGGCAGCAGGCGCGCCGTGATCGTGGGCGGTGGCTACATCGGTCTCGAAACTGCGGCTTCGCTGCGCAAACTCGGTCTCGACGTCACCGTTGTCGAGGCCGCCGACCGTGTCCTGCAGCGGGTCACCGCACCGGAGGTCTCCGACTTCTTCCGTCGGATCCACGAAGCCGAGGGTGTCCACGTCAGAACCGATGCCGCCGTCGTCGGCTTCGAGGGCGACGACGGAACCGGTCGCGTGGCCGCGGTGCGCCTCGCCGACGGCGAGATGGTCCCGGCGGACTTCGTGATCGTCGGGATCGGTGTCCGCCCGAATGTCGAGTTGGCGCACGAGGCCGGGCTCGCCGTCGAGGACGGCATCGTCGTCGACGCGCAGGGGCGCACCAGCGATCCTCGGATCACCGCGGCCGGCGACTGCGTCACGTACCACGATGTGCGATACGGGAAGACTCGGCTCGAGTCGGTACCCAGTGCCGGCGAGCAGGCCAAGGTCGCCGCGGCCACCATGTGCGGCAAAGAGACGACGATCTCGGCCCTTCCGTGGTTCTGGTCCGATCAGTACGATCTCAAGCTGCAGATCGCCGGACTCAACACCGGGTACGACACCGTCGTCCTCCGCGGAGACCCGACAACGGACCGCGAGTTCGCCTGCTTCTACCTGCGGGCGGGAGATCTCATCGCGGCCGACTGCGTCAATCGCCCGCAAGAGTTCATGTTCAGCAAACGCGTTCTGGCACAGAGTCTGCCGGTCGACCGCGGTGCACTCGCCGACCTCGACGTACCGATCGCGTCGCAACTCGCTGCGGTCCGAAGCAAGACCACGCCATAGTTCTGGCACTGCTCGCCATTCCGTCGGCCTATCTGAGCCGCTGGACGATCGCTGCGGCGCCGAGTCCGAGGCCGCCGGGAATCGTGAGCAGAGCGAGTTCGCCGTCGGTGCGCTCCAGGTGATCGAGCGCGTTCACCAGCAGCACACCGCCGGTCGCGCCGAGCGGGTGCCCGGTGGAGCACGCGCCGCCGTTCGGGTTCACCCGGGCGGGGTCGAGATCGAGTTCGCGGGTGAGCAGCAGCGGGGACACGGCGAAGGACTCGTTGGCCTCGACGACATCGAGGTCGCTCGGGCGAAGACTGGTTTGTGCCAATGCTTTTCGTGCTGCGTCCACCGCGGCGGTAAAGTCTGGGTGACCGGACCGCTGCCTGGGTGACGGCAAGGATGCGTGCGCGAGGATGCGATCCCAAGGTCTGCTCCGACTCCGCACCACCCAGCAGGGCCGCCGACGCACCGTCGGCAAGCTGCGGAGCCGTGGCCATGGTGTGCAGGCCGCCGGCCGGACGCGTCGAATCCGGCAGTCGGGAGGCGACCAGATCCCAGGACGGGTCGTCCTCGAAAAGCGTCGGCAAAGCGCCGAATCCGATCACGTCGGCGTCAGTACGGGCTCCTTCGTCGCCGGCGAGTGTCGCCCAGCGCGACATCACCGGGACGACCGACATGGATGTGGGGGCCTTGACGGCTCGGTGATGTGAGCGGACCGCGTAGGCATCGAGCTCGTCGCGGGTGATCCCGGCGTCGGCGGCGGTCAGATCTGCCGAGACGCCGATCGTCACGAAGCCGGTCCGGTCGCGGAGGTCGCCGTCGAACGCGAACGCCGGCTTGTCGTGCAGCAACGGCACGCGCGACATCGACTCCACGCCGCCCGCCACGACCACGTCGGCCATTCCGGATGCGACTCGTGCGGTGGCGGATCCGATGGCGTCGATGCCGGAGCAGCACAGACGCGAGACCACGCCGCCGGGCACCGTGTCGGGCCAGCCGGCCCACAGCGTCGCGGCGCGTGCGATGGCACTCCCCTGTTCTCCGGCTGCGGTACTGGTGCCGATGACCATGTCGTCCACGACGTGCGGGTCGAGGCCGCGCGCGGCGAGCGCGCGCAACAGGCCGGCCAGCAACTCGTGGGCGGGGACGTCGGCGAGTGTTCCGCCGGAGCGACGTACGCGGCCCTTCGGGGTGCGGACGGCGTCGTATACGTAGACGTCGCGAGCAAGCGACGAGCGAACCGTCTTCACTTAGAGGCCGACCGCCTCGGCGGCGGTGTCGGTCTCCCGCCACCGGCGTAGCTCACTGCCCGCTGCCCAGGTGGAATGGGTTCCGCTGGAGATGCGTTCGGGGAGTGCGAGTTTGCATACCGGGCCGTCGGAGACACGCGCCGCGTCGAAGATCACGCAGTAGGACGCGTCGTCGTTCATGTCGGTGGTGAGAGTGATCAGGTAGCCGTCGTCCTCACCTGTACTGCCGACGCGCGGAGCCATCGACGCTTCGCTGCCGAAGACCCCCTCGCCGAGGTGGAACGATTCCTCGGCGCCGGTCTCGGTGTCGTGGCGGACGAGTCCGTTGAACAGGAACCATCCGTCGACGCCGGATGCGGCGTAGACATAGCGGTGCTTGCTGCCGGCGTGGCCGCCGTTGATCATGCCGAACTCGGTGATCGTGTCGGTCAGTCGTTCTTCGGTCGTCTGACCGGTCCGGAGATCGAACCGCCAGCGGTGCAGGCGCGACTGGAAGTGATCGAGCGCCAGGTAACGGAAGGCGCGCTGCCATTTGTCGGTGATTCCGTCGGCTGTCGGCTCGGGCTCGCTCTGGTAGAACCCTTCCAACACAATCTCTTCGCCGACCTCATAGGCGTTCACGAAGTGGAGCACGTAGGTGGGATCGGCCTCGAACCACTTGATGTCGGAGGGCTGTCCGCGCCGTGGGATGACGGCGAACCGCGACGGTGTGTCCCGGTGGAACTTCGGGAAATGCACGTTGTGCTCCAGTAGTTCCGGGTCCCAGAACATGGGCAGGTCGTTGAGGATGGCGTAGTTCTCGGTGAACGCCATGTCGTGTGGCAGCCGGGGGCCGGGCAGCGGGATGTCGACGTAGTGGACGAGGTCGTTGTTCTCGTCGACCACGCCGTAGTGCATGTACGGCGCTTCCTTGCCGTAGTTGAAGAACAGCATCTCGCCGGTCCGGTCGTCGACCTTGGGATGGGCCGACACTCCAAGATGGTAGGGAAATGCGCCGTTCCAGGACTCCTTGCCCAACGTCCTCGCCGAGTACGGATCGAGGCGGTAGAGGTCGCCGCACATCCAGAAGCTGGACAGGGCGGTGCCCCGGTGCACCACGATGTCGGTACTCGACGCATCCTTCATCCGTCGCCGAGCACCCCAGCCGTCTTCGCGTTCGGCCCAATCGGGCATCTCCGCGGTACCGGCCCACAGCGGACGCTGCGCCTCGTTCTCCGCCAGCATTCCGTCCGTGCGTACGAATCGGTTGCGGTAGAACGCGTTCCCGTCGCGGAAGCCGACGACGTGGACCATGCCGTCGCCGTCGAAAGGGTGGTAGTTCTTGACCGCCGGATGCAGCGGATTCTCGGTGTTGCGCAGGTACACGCCGTCGAGGTCGGCGGGGATCTCGCCGGCGACGACCGTCAGGTCATCGGCCTTCCACTCGGTGGTCTGAGGACGCCACGGGCCGGTGCGATACGGGTGGACTCCCCGAGCTCTTCGATGAGGTCGTGTCGGGAACGGTGTCGGCGTCGGGAATACCGGTCGGCGACATCGACGTGATCCATGTGGGCAATGCCTTCGGGCAGGTCTACACCGGTCAGGGGCACCTCGGCGCCATGCCTGCGTCGGTCGTCCCGGAGCTGTGGAGCATCCCGGCGAGCAGGCACGAGGGCGCCTGTGCGTCCGGGTCTCTGGCGATTCTCGCCGCGATGGCAGATCTGGAGTCCGGACGCTACGACTGTGCGCTCGTCGTCGGCGCCGAACTCGAGAAGAACGTCCCGGGCGACGACGGGGCGCGCAACATGGCCGGCGCGGCGTGGATCGGCGAAGAAGGTCAGGACGCGAACTTCATGTGGCCGTACATGTTCAGCCGCATCGCCGAGGAATACGACAAGCGCTACGGGCTGGATCCACAGCATCTGTGGCAGATCGCAGAGTTGAACTCCCGCAACGCACGTCGGAATCCGCTTGCCCAGACTCGCGGCTGGGAACACGTACCGGAGTCGTTCACCGCCGACGACACCGCCAACCCGATCGTCGAGGGTCACCTCCGCAAGATCGACTGCGGTCCACTCACCGACGGCGGTGCCGGCGTCGTGCTGGTCTCCGATCGATACCGACGGGCGCACCCGAAACTCGAGACGACGGGCTTGTCGGCAATCCTGGGCTGGGGCCATCGCACCGTCGGGTTGCTCCTGGAGGACAAGCTGGCCCGCAGTGCAGACGACGAGTTGATGTTTCCCCATGTCCGCCAGGCGATCTCCGATGCCTTCGGTCGGTCGGGCATCGCAGGCGTCGACGACCTCGACGTCATCGAGACCCATGACTGTTTCACGACCAGTGAGTACATGGCCATTGACCACTTCGGACTCACCGCGCCGGGTGAGAGCTGGAAGGCGATCGAATCCGGCGAGCTCGAGATCGACGGCCGGGTCGCGATGAATCCCAGCGGTGGTCTGCTCGGCGGAGGACACCCGGTGGGCGCCAGCGGAATCCGCATGCTCCTCGATTGTCATCGTCAGATCGTCGCCGGCGCAGGTGATTACCAGGTCGACGACGCACGTCGTGCGGCCACGCTGAACATCGGCGGGAGCACCACGACGGTCGTGAGCTTCGTCGTCGGCTCCCCGGTGACGATACAGCCGCGTCGAGCTGACTAGGGTCTTCGAGGTGGAACCAGACCGCGACAGCTTCACCAGCCTGGAGCCCGGCGGCGACAATGCCATTGCGGTGACCCTCGGCATCCTCGGCGACGAGTGGAATCTGTGGATCCTGCGGCACGCGGTCGAAGGTGCCAAACGATACGGCGACTGGATGCGCGAAGGTGCGATCTCCAACTCCGTGTTGTCCTCGCGCCTGGGGGCGCTCACCGACAAGGGCCTGTTCGACCGCGTGCAGTACGCCCACCGCCCGGACCGCTACGAATACGTGCTGACTCGCCGCGGCGCCGACATCTGGACCGTCCTGCTGACGATGTGGGCGTGGGAGCAGACGTGGGCGCCACCGGCGACTCCCCCGCTACCGCGGATGCGGCACATGGGATGCGGCGAGTTCTTCTCCCCCGCAACGACGTGTGGCGAGTGCGGCGCAGGCGTCGAGGCCCACGACGTCGTTGCGGAACTCGGTCCGAGCGGTGCGTGGCCACGGAGCGTGCCCGCTTCGATCACCCGACGACGCTCGGCGGGAGCCAAACAGCCTTCCCAGGTCATCCCGCACACCATGGAGCTCATCGGTGACCGGTGGTCTGCGGCCATACTCGGCGCACTGTTCCTCGGTGCTCGACGGTTCGGCGAGTTCTCCGAACGGACCAGCGCTCCACCGACAATGGTCGCCGATCGGCTGGCGCGGTTCGTCCGGCTGGGGGCCATCGACACCGAACCCAATCCCGACCGCCCGGACTGGGTCAGTTATCGCCTGACCCCCAAGGGGGTGGCCTTCTTCCCGGTTGTCGTCTTCATGATCACCTGGGGCCAACGCTGGTTCCGCGCTCCCGAAGGTCCCGCGCTGATCTTCACGCACCGCGGTACGGGACATGAGTTCCGTCCGCGCCTGGCATGTGATCGGTGCGGTGAAGAACTGACGGCGAGTGCCGTGTCGATCGAGCCGGTCGCCGACTAGTGTCCGCCATGCCCGGGCCCGGTCCTGACCGGCGCCGGACGCAGTCTGCGCGATCTCACTGTGAGACAGCAGGACACGTTCGGTTCACGGATAAATGCTGGTCAACGCGGTCCATTGAGACGATTGCAGGCCAATGAGACGCGGCAATCGTTTCGACTCTGCCGATACTGCCGAACGCGAGGGACGGTGACGTACACCCTTGTGGAGTGCATGATCTCGACGACCCCTATACCGAACTCCTGGCCCTGACCCGGACCGCACCTGTCAGCCGTATCGGTGACTCGACCTTCTATCTCGTGACGGGATGGGATGCCATCGCCGAGGCGGTCGCCCGGCCCGAAGAATTCTCCTCCAATCTCACCGCGACGATGGTGTGGAAAGAGGACGGGAAGGTCGAGGAGTACCCGATAGCCGAGTTGGGTTCTCCCATCCACGTGTTGGCCACGGCCGACGACCCGATACACCGCAACCACCGCGCGATGGTCATGCCGTCGCTGGTGGCCAAACGTATCCGTGCACTCGAACCGTTCATCGCCGCCACTCTCGAGCGTCTGTGGTCCGACGGGCTCCGTGACGACGGGGCGATGGACGACCCGGGCGAGAACGTGATGGGCGATCTGGCCCGGCTCGTCGACCAGGGCGACCTCGACCAGGGCACCGCCGTCATGATCGGCCTGCAACTGGTCGCGGCGGGCGCCGAGTCGACAGTAAGCCTGCTCGGGAGCGCCGTGTACCTGCTCGGCCGCCATCCGCGCGTCGTCGACGAACTTCGCCGCGACCGTGAGCTCGTCCCACTCTTTGTCGAGGAGTCATTGCGGTTGGAATCGCCATTCCGAGGGCACTATCGCCACGTCGTGACCGACACCGTCCTCGCCGATGTCGACCTCCCGGCCGGCTCGCACCTGTACCTCATGTGGGGTGCGGCCAACCGCGACCCGGAGACCTTCGACCGCCCGGAACGGATCGACCCCGATCCGGTGAATCGACGCTCGCACATGGCGTTCGGCAAGGGAATCCACCTCTGTGTGGGCGCGGCGCTCGCCCGACTGGAGGGGCGCCTCGCGGTCGTACATCTCCTCGACCACACACCGGGCGGGTTCACCGTCGACACCGCGGATCCTCAGTGGGAGCGAAGTCTTCTCGTCCGACGCCTCCGCACGCTACCCGTCCAGGTGAGTGCGTGATGGCATCACCTGAGTCGACCATCACGACCCTGCTGGCCACTTACGTCCAACGCCTGGATGCCGGTGACCTGGCCGGTGTCGCAGCGCTTTTCGACCGAGCGAAAGTGTTCGTCTCGGGAAACCAGATCGGAGCGGGTAGTCCGTTCGTGGAGAAACTGTTGAGCGACACCGTCATCCTCTACGAGGACGGGACGCCGCGCACCCGTCACGTTCTAGGGGAACCGTCCATCCAGATCGACGACCAGGGCCGCGCAGCTGCCAGCTGCGAATACACGGTCACACAGGATGGCCCGGACGGTGAGTATGTCGTCATGGTCGGCCGACACCACGACACGTTCGTCGTCGACGAAGAGGGTGTCTGGCACTTCGCGAGTCGCGACTACGGGGACATTACTCATGTCGGCGACACCTCGAGGCACCTTCGCTCCTGACGGATCACCGATCCCACGCGACGCCGGCGCAGACGGGGTGGCAGGAGAAGTGGCGTCCGCGGAGGTTACACGCGCCGCGGCCGGTGATCAGCGCTCTGGAACGGTCCGCCGGTGATCAGAAGTCGAATCCGCCGCCGAAATCTCCGAAGCCGCCACCGTCTCCGCCAAAACCGCCGTCTCCGCCAAAACCACCGTCTCCGCCGAAACCACCGTCTCCGCCTGTATCGCCGCCGAAATCGTCGCCTCCGGCGCCGCCCTCGACGGCACCCATGTCGGATCCGTCACCGACGCCGCTCTCGAAGCCCTGAGCGTCGTACGGGACGCCGGCCATGCCGGAGAACATCGCGGAGAACAGGAACATCGACCCGACTCCCCAGGCGCCTGCGACGAGCGCCGGCCGCCACCAGGGCTCGGAGTACCAGCCGGCCGGAACCGGACGTCCGGCGACGCGGCCACCCGGGTAGTAGTTCGGCGTCCGATCGGACGGGTTGGGCGACGCCTCGACCTGACGTCCCTCGAACTCGACCTTGCGATCCTCGGTGACCTTGCCTGCGCTCTGCTGACCCTCGAGTTCGGGGATGGCGGGACCGGGATCGAGGTTCATCGCGACCCGCGCCGCACGGATGTAGTAGAGACCTTCGATCGCGGTCTGCTTGGCCAGGCGCGCCTGCGCGGGCGAGTTGGCCTGCTCGATCTGTGACCCCGCCGCGGTATAGCGCTCCCCGGCGTCGGCGAGAGCCTGCTTGGAGGCCGGTCCGTCGCCCACCAGCATGAACACCTGCCCGCCGAGACGTTCGATGGCTTGTCGCGCGTCGGCCTTTGCATCGTCGAGGGTCCGAGCGGCGTTGGTGCCGGAGCGCTGCTGTGCGACGACCACCACCCCGACGACGATCAGGACGATGAGGGCGATCAAGATCAGTGCTTCCATGATTCTCTCCAGCTCGTGCGTGTCCGACGGACTCGTCCGCCCAGGCCGCTGAGCGCGGGCGGGCCTGGCCGACAAATCGGGCACCTTCGAGCGTACCGACCGGGATGGCACCGGCACCGGGCTCGGCCCGGCGTGCGTCTCTCCGGCGGTCAGCGAGTGCGGGCGGCCTCGACGACGATGCGGACGTCGTCGACGACTTTCAGTGTGCCCATCATCAATGAGTACGGTTTGATCCCGAAGTCGCTCTGGGTGACGGTGGACTCGGCCGAGATCTGCCAGCCATCAGGGGCCTCGACGACCTGTAGGTCCAGCGCATGCGGGCGTGACCTGCCGTGGATCGTCAGCACTCCGTCGGCGTGGTAACCGTCGTCTGTGGCGCTGAATGTGCTTGCCTCGTAGGCGATCTCGGGGTACTTCTCGGCGTCCATGGACTTCAGGGCGTTCACCCGGGCCAGCGACTTCTCGGCCCCGGTCATCGGGGTGAGTCCGCCTTCCCCGGATTCCACATGCAGCGAGTCGACCGAGATCGTGGCCTTCAGGTTCGTCGGTACGAGGTCGGTCAGCGTCACCGACGCCGACCAGGTGCGCATCGCGATCATCAGTCGGTGGCCGGTGCGCGCCGCCCGTCCGCCCACGTCGGTGTGCACGACAATTGAACCATCGGATTCGGTGAATTCCCAGACAGATTCCGCCACGGCCGTAGTGTAAGCGCTCGGAGTACGCGGCCGGGCTCATTGCACGGCGGACGACACACGGCGAGGTGGTGAAGACGATGACGGAACAACGGATTCTGCTCGATGTCGACGATGCGGGCGTCGCGACGGTCACGCTCAACAGGGCGGCGAAGCACAACGCCTTGGACCCCGCGATGTTCGATGCGTTGTTGGCCGTGACAAGCGAACTGGCGGCGGATCGTCGAATTCGGGCGGTTGTCGTCCACGGAGCCGGGAAGAGTTTCTGTTCCGGTCTCGACATCTCCTCCCTCGGCGGCGATGAACTGGGTGGCTCACTGCTGGATCGCGATGACGCAGACCGCGGGAACCACGCGCAACGGGTGTCTCTCGACTGGGGCCACGTGCCGGCACCGGTGATCACCGCGATTCACGGCAACTGCTTCGGCGGTGGCCTGCAGATCGCGCTCGGCGCCGACATCCGCTACGCCACCCCCGAGGCGCGACTGTCCATCATGGAGGTCAAGTGGGGTCTGGTGCCGGACATGGGCATCACCCAGACGCTTCCGCGTCTCCTTCGGGCGGACGTCGCCAAGGAACTCACCTTCACCGGTCGTGTGCTCTCCGGAGCCGAGGCCCACGAACTCGGGCTGGTCACCGGCACTGCCGACGACCCGCTCGCCCGCGCGTTGGAGCTCGCGCACGAGATCGCGACGAAGTCCCCGCACGCGGTTCGCGCCGCGAAGCGCCTCTACGACGAGACGTGGACCGGGGCCGACCCGTCGGCCGCGCTGTTGCTCGAGAGCAAACTGCAGGTCGAGCTGATCGGTTCACCGAACCAGCTCGAGGCCGTTCACGCGGGAATGGCCCGGCGCGAACCACAGTTCGCCGACCCGGACTGAGCGGCCGAACCGGCGGCTGGGATGGTCCGCGGCGTGCTCTGCTCAGCTCGGGCCCGCTGCCGATGGCGGCGCCGACCCGCCACTTCCCTGGCCGGTCATCAGCCGGATCACCGCGGCGCGATCCGCTTCGGATGGCAGACCCATACCCGGCGAGTATCCGTACACGTCATGCAACGGGCTGGAACCCTGCCTGCCGTCGACGATCTCCACTGAGTCGGTCGAGATGAGTCCGGGGTGCTCCACTCCGCAGGCCTGCGACACCTTGACCAGGTCACGCCGCAGCGTCGTGATGTAGTTCGCGGCTCGAATTGCTTTCTCGTCTGGCACCAGTCCCCTTGTGAGCCAGCTGTTCTGGGTGGCGACGCCGGTCGGGCACGTGTCGGTGTGGCATTTCTGGGCCTGGATGCAACCGATCGACAGCATCGCCTCGCGCGCAACGTTGACCATGTCGCACCCGAGTGCGAACGCAAGGACCGCATTGTCGGGCAGACCCAGTTTGCCGCTTCCGACGAACGTGATCTGCTCGTGGAGGTTTCGCTCGGCGAACACCCGATAAACCCTGCTGAAACCGAGCAGGAACGGCAGCGACACGGAGTCGGAGAACAACAGGGGCGCAGCTCCGGTGCCGCCCTCCCCTCCGTCGATGGTGATGAAGTCGACGCCACGGTCGGTGTCCGCCATCAGGTCGGCGATCTGATACCAGGCATCGATGTCGCCGACTGCGGATTTGATCCCGACCGGCAGACCCGTTTCGGCGGCGAGGAGCTCGACCCAATCGAGCATGCTGTCCGCGTCGGTGAACTCCGCATGGCGTGACGGGCTCACACAATCACGTCCGGCGGCGACGCCGCGCGTCGCGGCTATCTCCGCAGAGACCTTGGGGCCGGGTAGGAAGCCGCCCAGGCAGGGTTTGGCTCCCTGGCTGAGTTTGATCTCCAAGGCGCGGACCGGGGCTTCGGCCACGAGGTCTTTCAATCGGGTGAGGTCGAACCGTCCCTGTGCGTCTCGGCAGCCGAAATAGGCTGTGCCGAGCTGGAAGACGAGCTCGCCACCGTGTCGGTGATAGGGCGAGATCCCGCCCTCGCCGGTGTTGTGCAGCGCGCCCGTGAGGGCGGCCCCGCGATTCAAGGCCTCGATGGCGTTCGCGGACAGAGCCCCGAAACTCATCCCGGAGATGTTGACCACCGACTCCGGACGGAATGCGTTCCTCCGCCGGCGCGCTTCGCCGAGAACTTTTGCACAGGGCAGCACGACCTCGTGGCCGGCCTCGGGTGTCGAGGCCGGCGCCGAACCCGGATTGAATGTTCGATGCTTGATCACGGGGTAACCGGATGTGTACTCGACGTCGTTGTCGGTGCCGAACCCGAAGTAGTTGTTCTCCTTCTTGGACGAGGAATAGATCCAGCGTCGCTGGTCGCGGCTGAACGGACGCTCCTCGTCGTTCGAAGCGACGATGTACTGGCGCAGCTCGGGACCGACCGTCTCCAGCAGGTAACGCGCATGCCCGATCAGCGGGTAATTGCGTAGCAACGAATGTCTGCGCTGAAACAGATCACGAACGACAACCGCGGCCGCGGTGGTGGCGGCGCCGGCCGCGACAGCAGATCTCCTACGGCTCATGGAGCCAGTGTTCACCCGTCCGGAGCGACGATGTCACGAATCGGTCAGCTGTGCACGTGTCATTCGTGCAACGGTCGGGTTGCCGAGCCTCGACCCGATGTACCCGAAGGGCCGCACACGTGGACAACCACGTATCTCTGGGCACCGGTCAGTACGGCTGGTCGGTGGCGTGCGTCCATCACCTGATCAAGTCGTGGATCGGTAGAACGTGCGGTCTGGTCCTGGGCTCCGGCGATAAACTGTTCGGTGCGTCCGGAGTTCCATCCGGCGGCCTTCCTGGAGGAGGCATCCGATGCCTGCATTTCCCGCGCTCACCCACGTCGCGATCACTGTGAGTGACCTGGCCGCGAGTACCGCTTGGTACGAGAAACTGTTCGACGCCGAACCTGTCCTTGACGAGGACGAAGAATCCGGGGCTTTCCATCACACGGTCTTCGCACTCGGCGGTGGAACGCTTTTCGGACTCCACACCCATACCTCGAGCGGGCCGGACACCGCCGGTTTCGACGAACGGAACGTCGGACTGGACCACATCGCGTTCGCCTGCAGCCAGTCCGAACTCGAGGAGTGGGTTTCGCGTCTGGACAAGGCCGGAATCGCGCACAGCGGCATCAAACACGCCCACTACGGATCAGGGATATCGTTCCGCGATCCGGACAACATCGCGCTCGAATTCTTCGCCCCGCCGGCCGGATGACGCCAGTCAGCTCTCGGCGGGCCCGACGTCGAGGTGGGCGAGCGCGGCTCGCGCGTTCTCGAGTTCGCGCGTGAGTTCCTCGATCTTCCTCTGTGCGGCCTCGCGCGCGGATTCGATGACCTCGTCCACCGCCGTGATCGCCGCGTCGTCGCCCAGCTCCTGCATGGCGCGGGCCACGCGGTCCGCGGTCACCTCGGTGAGTTTGCCCTTCTTGCTGCCGTGCGCCACCGACACCGTCCAGGTGCTCTCACCCGCTGACGTGATGGTCACGCTCACCGCAGCCGTGGAGGTCTTCGACCGTCGTGCAGCTTTGGCCGGAGCCGGCTTCGGCGCGGCTGCTCGAGCCGGCGTGGCCTCCGGACGCGGAGCGGGCTCGGGTGTCGGCTTCGGTTCCACTGCAGCTGCTTTCGGTGTTGGTGCAGGGCGGGCCGGCGTCGACGTCTGGTCGGCAACGGTCCTTGCGGAACGCGGAGCGGACTTGGCCGGTGCCGCGGCGGAACGTGTGCGTTGCAGTTCGTCGGATTCGAAGGGCAACTGATCGTCGACGCCCTTGGGTCGGACCGTCACCGTCGAACCCTCGATGGACAGGACGCGCGCCGATGTTCCGGCGTCGAGTCCGAGCGACGGCATCGGGTCACGGAGATAGACGGTCACACGCTTGCCGGCCGCGAGTGCCGCGGACAGAGATTCCAGGTCACCGGCGGTCAGGCCGGTCCTCTTCTGCGAGCTCACGCGTCCATGTTCGCACACGCGTGCGACTGGTGGGTGTCCGGTGTCGATCCGAGCTCGGGCGCGTCGGTCGGTGTCGTGCCTACGATGACGGAGTGTTCTTCCTCTTCGGATACGGCCCCAAGCAGCAGCAGCTCGGTGCAGGACAGACCCGGACCTGCCCCCGTTGTCACAACACCACCCAGTGGGCCCGGATGCGGGAGTTCAAGCAGTTCACCGTGTTCTTCATCCCGATCGCCCGCTGGGGGCGCCGCGAGTTCGAGTCCTGCGGCATCTGCGGCGCTGCCATCGCCCTCTAGGGATCGGCGAAAGTCGGACATCGCGATGAGTGGTTACGCTCGAAGAGTGGCTGCCACCGACTCCCCCGCCCGCACTTCCGACGCGATCACCGGCTTCGAGAGCACTTTCGCCGACGAGCTGACGCCGCTCACCGTCGAATGGCGCGGCGCCGACGTGCCCGATCCGCAGCTTCTCGTCGTGAACGATCAGCTCGCTGCGTCGCTGGGCATCGATCCTGCGACCTTGCGCTCCGACGACGGCGTTGCGATCCTGGCCGGCGCAGCCGTGCCCGCCGACGGCAGGCCGGTGGCGACGGCGTACTCCGGACACCAGTTCGGCGGATATGCCCCGCTACTCGGCGACGGTCGGGCTCTTCTCCTCGGCGAACTGCTCGACACCGAAGGTCACCGTGTCGATCTGCAGCTGAAAGGTTCTGGCCCGACACCGTTTTCGCGAGGTGGAGACGGCTTCGCAGTCGTCGGACCGATGCTGCGCGAGTACCTGATCAGCGAAGCGATGCACGCCCTCGGTGTGCCCACCACGCGGTCGCTGTCGGTGGTGGCGACGGGGCGCGGGGTCCACCGCGACGGCGTCGAGCCCGGGGCTGTACTCGCCCGCGTCGCATCGAGTCACCTGCGAGTGGGCACCTTCGAGTTCGCCGCACGTAACGGCGACATCCTGCAGCCCCTCGCCGACTACGCGATCGCCCGCCACTACCCCGACCTGACCGATCTGCCGACGACCGGCGCCGGGAATCGTTATGCGAAGCTGCTGGAGCGCGTCGTCGAACGGCAGGCGCGCCTCGTCGCTCAGTGGATGCTCGTCGGTTTTGTGCACGGCGTGATGAACACCGACAACACCACCATCTCCGGCGAGACCATCGACTACGGACCGTGCGCATTCATCGACGCCTTCGACCCGGCGGCGGTGTTCAGCTCCATCGACCACGGCGGCCGTTACGCCTTCGGCAACCAGCCCGCCGTCCTGAAATGGAACCTCGCACGGTTCGCCGAAACCCTACTCGGGCCGATCAGCCCCACGCCGGACGACGCGATCGCCATCGCAACCGCCACCCTGTCCACCTTCGACGGTCTGTACGAGCAGCACCTCAACGAGGGTCTGTCCGCCAAGCTCGGGCTGGCCGACGCCTTCGTCGACCACGCCCTCATCGACGACCTGCTGGGCCTGATGGCAGAACACCGCGCGGACTGGACCGGAACCTTCCGTGCGCTCGCCGACGAACTCCGCGGACGAACGGCTCCCCTCGACCAGCTCCTCCCACGGGAGCTCTCGGCGCCCTGGCTCGCACGATGGCGAGAGACGCTCGCACGACACGGCCGCGACGACGGCGCCACCGCTGACGCGATGGACCGCGTCAACCCGCTCTACATCCCGCGTAACCACATGGTGGACGCCGCGCTCCGTGCCGCGCACGAGGGCGACCTCGCGCCATTCGAGGAGTTGCTCGACGTGGTGACGCACCCGTTCGACCGGCGCGTCGACTGGGTCAAGTACACCGCCCCTGCGTCGGACGAGTTCACATCGGCGTTTCAGACGTTCTGCGGGACCTGAGTGCCGGAGGGTTCTGCGGAACAGCGGTGAGTTGCCTCTGAACCCCAGCGTGTGCACTCCGACTGCGCGACCATGGACTTCATGTGGACGCTCACGCGTGATGGGACCTCTGTCGTCGATTCTCCCTCGACCGTGAACTCGACCGCGGTTGCGGGTTCGATCGCGACCACGTCGAGCGTGGCAGTTGCCGGCTCGGTCGGCACCGTCGCGAGCGCTGCCGTCGCGGGGTCGGCCGGCACGGTGTCCAGTGCCGGTGTCAGTTCCTCGGCGGCTACGGTGGCGAGCGCGATCGTGACGGGTTCGGCGGTGACGATGGCCAGTCTTGTCGTCGCCGGAAGTTTCGCCACCGCAATCAGTGTCGGGGTCGCAGGCAGTGTCGGTGTCGTGGCCTGTCTGCTGTGCCGGCGATGCGCTGGATGTGTCGGCTGCGTCCGGTGCACGGACTGCGTCGACTGCGTGGGGTGCGTCAACTGTTCCGGCCTGCGCGGCGCCGTCGGTCTCCGCGACGTTCGAGAGTGAACGCGATCGTCGGACATGCGGCGTACAAATGGATCCGTGAGACGACACACCCGGGTGCGGTCGTGACCCGGTCCGACCCGCACGAATCGGAAGCATCGCTGATCGCCGAACGCGAGAGAACCGCGACGCTCATCGAGTCGTTGTCTGCCCGCCTCGCCGCCGTCATCGAGGCGACCGCCGACGCCGCCTCCGACGACGAACACGATCCAGAAGGGACGACGCTCGCCGTCGAGCGCGGCCAGTTGGTGGCCCAGCTCGAACGATCGCGGGTCCGTCTGGACGAGATCGACGCTGCCCTCGAGCGGGTCGGTCGCGGAGCGTACGGCCGCTGCGAGACGTGCGGTGAGATCATCGATCCCGAGCGTCTCGAGGTGCTCCCCGCGGCCCGGCAGTGTGTGCAGTGCGCGGCGCGTAATCCGTCCCGCCGGTGGTGAACACCGAACCGCAACGTCGCGAGGATCGTGCCGAGTTCGCCGAAAGACGCCTGCCTTGACGACCGACCGAGTAGACCGGAAGACGGGTTTCCCCTCTCCGCCGGGTCGAAAGGTGTGCGCATGAAGGCCATTCAGATCATCCAGCCGGGCAAGCCGCCGGAGCTACGTGAGGTCGACAAGCCCGCGCCGGGCCCGGGGCAGGTGCTGCTCAAGGTGACCGCAGCCGGTGCCTGCCACTCGGACGACTTCGTCCTCAACCTGCCCGAAGAAGGCTTCCCCTATCCCCTGCCGATGACGCTCGGCCACGAAGGGGCCGGCGTGGTCGCCGAGGTCGGTACCGGTGTCACCGGAATATCCGAGGGCAGCTCGGTGGCCGTGTACGGAGCGTGGGGTTGCGGGGTCTGCCACTTCTGCTCGCGCGGCCTCGAGAACTACTGCAGCCGGGCCGGCGAACTCGGCATCGCACCACCGGGTCTCGGAAACCAGGGTGCGATGGCCGAGTACCTGCTCGTGGACGATGCACGTCACCTGGCGCCCCTCGGTGAACTCGACCCGGTGGCCGCAGTCTCGCTCACCGATGCCGGTCTCACGCCCTACCACGCGATCAAACCCTCGCTCCCGAAGCTCGTGGGTGGCACGACGGCAGTGGTCATCGGAGCCGGTGGTCTCGGGCATGTCGGAATCCAGTTGCTCCGCCACCTGACCCCGTCGCGGGTGATCGCACTCGACGTGAGCGAGGAGAAGCTCGCATTCGCCCGCGAGGTCGGGGCTCACGAGGTGGTGCTCTCCGACGCAGATGCCGTCGCAGGCGTCCGCAAGATCACCGGGAACGACGGTGCGACCGCCGTCTTCGACTTCGTCGGCCTGCAACCCACTCTCGACATCGCGATGGGCGTCGTCGGCACGATGGGTGACGTGGTGATCGTGGGCATCGGGGACATGGTCGCCGCGGCGAAGGTCGGCTTCTTCACCCAGCCCTACGAGGTGTCGGTCCGGGCACCGTACTGGGGAGCACGTGACGAACTCATCGAGGTGCTGGATCTCGCACGCGATGGTGTTCTCGAGGTGGCAGTCGAGCGGTTCTCACTCGACGACGGCGTCGAGGCCTACCGACGGCTGGCGGCGAATGAACTTCGTGGCCGCGCCGTTGTGGTGCCTGACTGATCACTGACCCGCCGTCAGTGCAAGCCCGTCACCTGCGGTTCTACGTGGCCGACGGGCTGAACGGGTTTCGTCGTTCTTTGGGCAGGAACGCTAACCTACGGTACCGTAACTTACGTGGATGTAGAGCTCACCCAGTCTGAAGCCGTGTACGCGCACTATCTGGATCACCAGCAGGATCGTGTGCGCGCGAAGTTGATGTACGGGGTGCTCGCCGCCAGGATCCGGCCCGTCGTGCGATTCACGGCTCGCGATCGGCTGGTTCGTGCGGTCCGCAGCAGAAAGCCCTTGCTGATCGCGGCCAACCACGTGTCCGAGCGCGATCCGCTGGTCCTGGCGGCAGCAGGTTTCCGCTCGCCCCTCCGTCCCCGGATCGGTCACATGCGCGTGCTGGCGAAGGACGAGCTCTTCGAGGATCCGGAACAGCGACGCAAGATCGACACCCTGGGCGGTATCCCGGTCTTCCGTCAGAAGGATCACGGTGTTCGGGCCGCCGCGGAAGCCGGTCGGCAGATGTTCGGTGTCTGCGTCGAGCGGATGGTCCGTGGCGACAGTATCGCCGTTTTCCCGGAGGGAACCTGCAACGAGGGCGACGTCACCCGGCTGCAAAAGCTCGGAACAGGCATCGGCCACATTGCCTACCGTGCGCTGAAAGCCGGTGTCGACGTCACGCTGGTGTCCGCCGGTATTGCCTACCCGCCCCACGGTGATCGAGCTCGTCCGATGGTCACCTTCGGAAACCCTGTCGACCTCGCCGGCTTCAAGGACGAGACGCCGGCCGCACTGACGAGAATGATCCAGAGCGATCTGCAGGGCGTGGTCGACGAGGTGTGTCGGGCTGCCTGATTCGCCGAGTCAGTCTGCTGACGCCGACGGGGGCAGGTTCTCCCACGCCCACGCGGTGAGGGCGGTCAGCGCCGGCATGAGTGCGCGTCCCGATTCGGTGAGCTCGTAGGACACCGATACCGGCGGTCCGGGATCCACCAGGCGCTCGACAAGATTGGCCTCGGTGAGCTCCGAAAGTCGTCCGGACAGCACCGAATCGCTGGTTCCCCCGACAGCGCAACGCAATTCGGCGAGCCCCGCCGGCCCGTTCATGAGCGTCGCGATGAGAATGCCGTTCCACCGCTTTCCCAGAAACCCGAACGCACGGCGCAACGCCTCGTCGCATGTGCGGGGCGCGTGATCGGGCGCGGACAAGCCCGGGGTCCTGGTCGCGACCCAGGGTGGCAACTACGACCCTGGGACACCGAAGGAAGGCTGGGATCATTCGACGCCGTGGCTGCGCCGCGTGCTGGAGGATGTCTGGGGCCTCGACCTCCGGGTCGTCAAACGCCAGTTCACGCTCGTCGGGGTGAATCCTGCACTCGACGCCTTCGCCGAGGTCGCGGCGGAACTCAAGCTGGAGGCCGAGGAGAACGCGCGCGCGGCGGGCCGTGAGCTCGCCCTGTCGCGTGAGGTCGCCTCGGCGGGTTGACCCCCACCGGGGTGCGCTCCCCTTTCCCTGTCTCGCCTGGTCAGGGGACGGAGAGTTTGGTCTGCGAACCCGGCGGCTACACCGGGGTATGAGCAAGGACGAGCAGACCATCGACAAGACCGGTCGGGACGTCGACGATGACCCGACTCGGGCCGATCCCGACGATCCCCGCAAGCCCGAATCGCCCACCGATCTGACCAAACCGTCACTGATGTTCGTGCTGCGTAAGACGGCCCGCGAGTTCTCCCGCGACCAGTGCACCGACCTGGCGGCTGCGCTCACCTACTACTCGGTGCTGTCGCTGTTTCCCGCACTACTCGCCATGGTCTCTCTCCTCGGAGTTTTCGGGCAGGGAGAGAAGACGGTCGACGCGGTCCTGACGATGGTCGAGGATCTGGGACCGTCGGATGCGGTGGATACCCTGCGCGCGCCCGTCGAGCAACTGGTGTCCGCGCCGAGTGCCGGCTTCGCCCTGGTGCTCGGTCTCGTCGGTGCCCTGTGGTCGGCATCGGGATACGTCGGCGCGTTCGGACGCGCGATGAACCGCATGTACGAGGTAGATGAGGGGCGTCCGATCTGGAAGCTTCGACCTGCCATGCTGCTGGTGACGCTGGTGGCGCTGATCCTCGCCGCCTCCGTGGCCCTGATGCTCGCGGTCAGTGGGCCGATCGCCCGGTCCATCGGCGACGCGATCGGCTTGGGCGATACTGCACTCACGGTGTGGAACATCGTCCGCTGGCCCGTGGTGCTGGTCTTCGTCGTGGTGATCGTCGCGGTCTTGTATTGGGCCACACCGAATGTGAAGCAACCGAAGTTCCGGTGGATCAGTGCCGGGGCAGTGCTGGCGATCGTCACCTGGATCGTGGCCTCCGCGGCGTTCGCGCTGTATGTGTCGAACTTCGGTAGCTACAACAAGACGTACGGAGCGCTCGCGGGCGTCATCGTCTTCCTGCTGTGGTTGTGGCTGACCAACCTCGCCCTGCTCTTCGGTGCCGAGTTCGACGCCGAACTCGAGCGTGGGCGTCAGCTCCAGGCGGGCATGGCTGCCGAGGAGCGCCTACAGCTGCCGCCTCGGGATACCACCGTCTCGGACAAGAACGAGAAGATCCACCAGGAGGACATCGAGAAGGGCCGGGCCCTCAGGGAATCTCACGGCGGCTGATGCCGCGCTGCTCAGTGGAAATTCGCGTATGACGTTGTGCCCGTGGCCCGGGCACAACGTCATACCACTCTCTGGGGACGGTCAGGCGAACAGTGCCACCGTCTGAGAAGCCTGGATGATCGGACGCGATGCGCTGTCCCACAGGGTCATCGACTGATGGGAGTAGCCGTCGAGGGTGAAGGTGCTCGATGATTCCAAGAGCATCCAGTCGGTCGGCTTCGGCAGGTCGTCGGTGCAGATGTGCAGCGACCAGCTCATCGTGCTGACCGGTGCCCACTCGGTGAACGCGGCCGTCGTCGCCGGCGGCAGGGCGTCGGCGAGCGCGACGAGAGCAACTGCCGGATCGACTCCCTCGGCGCCGCGATGCCGCACCCAGGCGCGGAACCGAGGGTCCCCGTCGTTGGCCAGCGGCACCGTGCCGCCCGCCTGAACCATTTCGATGTTGTCGACGAACGCCGGACGAAGGGGCGCCGACGCGTCGCCGAACGGTGCGCATTCCTCCGGTGCCGGAACCTCGGGAACGCCGACATGGTCATGACTGATCGCGCTCGGACGCGGCTGTGCGAAGATCAGTGACGCGTGCGCAGCGACCTGTCCCCCGCTGACCGTTTCGACGGCCACGCTCGAGGCCGACCGCCCCTCGCGGAGTCGGCGTGCGGTGAAGGTCGCGGAGTCGACGACCGGCGCGCTGAGCAGGAACTGTGCCGACTTGAGCGGTGCCAGCGGCTTACCCTTGGTCAGCTGCGCGGCGAGAACCGACATGGCCGCGGTCAGTCCGCCGTAGGCGGTACGACCCTGCGTCCACTGTGTGGGCACAACGAATTCAGAGGTCGGGTCGAAACCCGACACGAGTTCGGCGAGTGTGGGCATGTCAAGACTTCCTCACGCATTATGACGACCGCTATAACTCGGTCCACGCTACTCTATGACGATCGGCATAGACGCCCCGGGTGGGCGTCGGATCAGGTGGGTTCGGCGAGGAAGTCGAGGGGTCAGTCGCCGAACGCGGCCTGTCCCTGGACCGCCGATGCGACCAGATCGTCCTTGTCGAGCGGAGCTCCCCCGGCGCTGGCCTCGATCCATTGTTCGGTGGTGGCGACTGCGGCGAAGTTGGAGTTGAGGATCGCCATCAACGTGTTGTGAACCTGCTCGGCCGAGGCCTTCCCGGCGGCGTTCGCGATGTGGATGGCACCGGTGGCATCCGAGATCACCTCGGCGGCCATGCCCAGTTCCTCGGCGCCGGCGGCGGAGGCCAGGTCGCAGTTATTCGTCATGTAACCCGCCAACGTCACGGTGTTCACGTCCTGCGCCCGCAACCAGTCCGCCAGGTCGGTGCCGGCGAACACGCTGCCGAGGTTCTTGCGCACCCGCTTCCACGACGGTGTCGCCCGCTCAGCCACCTTCGGGTGCAACTCCCACGATGGCGAACCCTCCGCGAACGCCGGTGCGTCGGCCGGATACGTGTGCTGGACCGCGACCACCGGGATGCCCTGCTCCTCCGCATGGTCAATGAGTCGAACGATGTTCTGCAGGCTCGTGTCTCGGGGCGGGTACTGGATCGTCAGCGGGCCGTCGAAGTACTGGTTCTGGACGTCGACGAGTATCAGTGCGCGGCGGATCGTGGTCATGATCGGGGCTCCCATCTGTCGACGGCCGGGGGGCGACCGTCGTCCCCTCCCACTATGCGTCGACGCGGAGTGGGGTCGCCACCACTGTCGTCTGTCAGCCGATCACGATTCCTTGGCTGCTCGACTCGCAGCCGCGTCGCGTGCCACCGCCTTGCTGAGCAGCTGGCCGCCATTGGTGAGCACGGCCCGCCGCCACGGTAGCGTGCCCTCGATCTCTATCTGGATGGACATCGACAGGACCGTTCGGATCACCACGATGATCCCGAGGATCACTGCGTCCTCGATCGAGGGCTTCGAGGTGATCGTCCTGATGAGGTCTGCGGCGACGAGGATCTCGAGGCCGAGGAGGATTGCCGAGCCCAGGGTTGTCCGGAGGATCGAGAAGGCTTCGCTTCCGGCTTCCTTGCGTGACAGCGACCGCGCGCCGAGGACGAGCGCGATGAGAAAGCCGATGATCATGGCCAGAGCGCCGAGCGCTTCGAATGCGACCGCCACCGCGGTGAAGATGTCCTCGAAATCCATGGCAGTCAGCCTATCCGCGTCCTCGCCCCGACACGGGCGGTCCTCGCCGAGTCCGTTTCTCCGGTCGCTCCCCAGGTGTACCGATCTCGTTGCGCCTTACCCGGTCTACGCAGCCGGTCGGGATACGATCCGTCAATGCGGACACGTGGGCGAGGTCGATGACCCCCGTATTGATCGCGATCGTGGTGATCGTCGGGTGGACCCTGGTCGCGGGCCGGTTGTCGCGGCTCCAGATCTCCGGGGCCATCGTGATGGTGGTCGCAGGCATCGTGATCGGGCTGACCACCAACAACTCGATCGGCAACGCGCTCGACACCGACGCAGCCGAACCCGTCGTCGAACTGATTCTGGCCCTTCTGCTGTTCGTCGACGCGATCGAGGTGCGTGGAGGCTACTTCGCCGGTGAGCGACGAACATCGCTGCGGCTGTTGGTCATTGCGATGCCGCTGTCCGTTGCCCTCGCGACCCTTCTGGGTGTCGCTCTTCTTCCCTCGATGTCGGTCGGTGTCGCACTCCTGATTGCGTGCGTGGTGATCCCGATGGATCTGACGCCGGCCTCGTCGCTGGTTCGTGATCGAAGGATCCCCACACGGGTACGACACCTGCTGAACATCGAGAGCGGTTACAACGACGGCATCATCGCACCGCTCTTCATCTTCGCGCTGACACTCGCGGGCGACCATAAGCACGCCTCCTCCCCCGCCGAAGCACTCGAACAGGCGGTGCCGTCTGCGTTGTGGGCGGTTCTGGCGGGGAGCGTCATCGGACTCCTCGCCGCGCGACTGACCAACTTCTCGATGCGTCGCGGGCTGGCCACCGAACAGTCCATCCGGATCAGCCTCGTCCTCATCCCGATCCTCGCCTACGGATGCTCGGTACAGCTCGGCGGCAACGGCTTCGTCGCGGCCTTCCTCTGTGGAATCGCCTACAAGGCGGCACGAGCCGATGGTCCGGGCGATGAGCAACTGCGCCTCGCCGACGACGTCAGCGCGCTCGCGGCACTCACGATGTGGTTCGTTTTCGGTTGTGCCGCCGTGCTGGTCTTCGAACTCGGGTTCGTCTGGCAGATCGTCGTCCTGGCCCTGGCCGCGCTGACCGTCCTTCGGATCGTCCCCGTCTATCTGGCACTGTTGCGCACCGACATCGGCCCTCGTGACCGTCTCCTGATCGGCGTGCTGGGACCGCGCGGGACCGCGTCGATCGTCTTCGGGCTGCTCGCTTTCAACGAACTCGACGGCATGGTCGCCAACGAGACGCTGTACGCGATGACGGTGACGGTCCTCGCGAGTGTCGTGCTGCACGGTTTCGGGGTGGGTCTCGTCGCCCAGCGTTTGGGGCGACGAGAGTCGGGCGGGACTCGGCGTCGGAGTGAACCGGACGGCCGCGAACTCGACGACGCTACGTGAGCACCTCGGGCTGCCGCACCCGGGCAAACCGTAGGTTCTCGTCGGCGACATCGCCCTTGAACAGACGGCGGTCGGCGTAGTAGCTCATCGACATCACCCACGGTGCGTGCGGTCCCTGCTTCGGCAGGGTGTCGAGAGCGCGCTGGACGTAGCCGGCGCCGAAGTCGAGTAGCGGACGTGTGGGCATGTCCGGATCGGCGACCGCCCAGACCGCGTCGTGGCCGTGAGAGTCCATGTAACCGAGCAACTTACAGAAATACTGGCAGAGCAGGCCGATCTTCAGCGTCCACGAGGCGTTGGTGTACCCGATCGCCAGCGCGAAGTTCGGAACTCCCGACAGCATGATGCCGCGGTAGACGACGGTCTCCGGCAGCGAGACAGGCTCCCCATCGACGGTGAGGTCGATGCCGCCGATGATCTTGATGTTGAGACCTGTTGCGGTGACGATGATGTCGGCTTCGATCTCGGCACCGCTCTCCAAGAGGATCCCGGTCTCGGTGAAGGATGCGATCCTGTCGGTGACGATCGACGCCTTGCCTGCCCGGATGGTGCGGAACAGGTCGGCATCGGGCACCACACACAGACGCTGATCCCACGGGTCGTAGGGCGGATTGAAGTGGACGTCGACGGGAAAGTCCTCCGGCAGTTGCGACTTGTTGATCTTCCGGATCATCCGCCGTGCGACCTTCGGGAACCGTTGGCACAGTTCGAAGAGGATTCGCTGCTGGGCGACGTTCTTCTGGCGGGTGAGCGCATATCCCCGCTCGTCACCGAAGATCTTCTTGAGCGTGTTGGCCAGGGCGTCCTCGCGCGGCAGCGGGATGACGTAGGTGGGGGTCCGCTGCAGCATCGTCACGTGCTCGGCCTCGTCGGCCATCGCCGGCAGCAGTGTGACCGCCGTTGCGCCACTGCCGATCACGACGACGCGCTTCCCGGCGTAGTCCAGATCCTCCGGCCAGTGCTGCGGATGGACGATCTGGCCGCGGAACCGGTCCTCGCCGACGAATTCGGGGCTGAAACCCTCGTCGTAGTCGTAATAACCCGAACCGCAGAAGATCCATCCCGCGCTGATCTGTGTGCGCTCGCCGGTGTGGGTTCGTTCGATGTCGACAAGCCAGCGCGCGTCGTCCGAGGACCAGGCGGCGGAGAGGACCTTGTGGTGATACCGGATGTGGTCGGTGAGGTCGTTCTCCTCGATGGTCTCGTGCAGGTAGTCGAGAATGCGGGGGGCGTCGGCGATCGCCTGCTTGTCCGTCCATGGCTTGAACTCGTAGCCGAAGGTGTGCAGGTCCGAGTCCGAGCGGATGCCGGGGTAACGGAAGAGGTCCCAGGTGCCGCCGGCAGCGCCGCGTGCCTCCACGATCGTGAACGTCTTCGACGGTTGTTCGGTCCGCAGATAGCGGGCGGCGCCGATCCCCGAGATCCCGGCTCCGACGATCAGGACGTCGACGTGTTCTGGTGCGCTCACTGAAACTCCTGGGCTGTGCGGCGTGGTACTGCATCCAGGATGCCTCAGCCGGCGGCGGGACAGCACCGAGCCCGGTCGATCCCGTCGAACCACGTTGGGAAAGCGTCTGTCCGGGTACGCCCACGACATGCGCGCAACACCTGAACTCCGCTACCCGACTTCGACCAACTATCCGTCGGAGACATCACACACCGCATCAGGTCTCTCCAGCTCGACCAGGTCAGACAGCTGCTGGAACACGAGCGGTCCACCGCCGGCCGCCAAGGCGCCCCCGGTTCAGGGAACCGACGCCGGGTCATCTGTCGGCCCGGACACCGCAGCGGAGGCGACCACGCCGCTGCGCCACGGTGTCGCCGAGCAGACGCCGAAGCGCGGTCAACCGTGAACCGGTCCCGCTAGCGGTGTCGGCCCGGTAGGAACTGTTCGAGGCTGTGCTTGGCGACGTTCTTCGCCACGTCCCAGGCGTCCTCGTCGCCCTTCACCAGCGCCTCACTCAGGGCTTTGGCCTGTTCGCGGGTCGAGTGCGGCGGGATGGGCGGCACGGTGGGATCGCACCGGACATCGAGCAACGCGGGACGACCGGCGGCCAGCGCCTCATCCCACGCCTCGCCGAGTCGGTCAGGGTCGTCGACGTTGATCCCGGTGAGACCGATCCCTCGGGCGAATGCGGCGTAGTCGACATCCGGAAGTGTCTGAGACGGTGGGAACTTCGGCGATCCGGACATCGCTCGCTGTTCCCAGGTCACCTGGTTGAGGTCGTTGTTGTGCAAGACGGCCACGACGAAGGTCGGGTTGTCCCACTGCTCCCAGTAGCGGGCGACGGTCACCATCTCGGCGAGCCCGTTCATCTGCATCGCGCCGTCACCCTCGAAGGCGATCGTGGGCCGGCCGGGATGCGCCCATTTGGCGCCGATGGCGTACGGAACCGCCGGACCCATCGTGGCAAGGGTCCCCGACAGCGATCCACGCATGCCGTCGCGGAAGACGATGTGCCGCGCGTACCAGTCGGCGGCGCTGCCCGAATCGGCGGTGACGATCGAGTCGCTCGGTGCACGCAGCGAGAACTCGTGGAAGATCCGCATCGGGTTCACCGGGTCGGCAGCGGTCATCGCCTGATGCTCGGCGGTCGACCACCATCGCGACACGTCGGCCTCGACCTTCTCGCGCCAGGAGCGATCGGGCTTCCTGTCCAGCATCGGGATCAGCGCGCGCAACGTGGCCCGGGCGTCACCGACGACGTTGAGTTCATTCGGGTACCGCATGCCGATCAGCTTCGCCGAGCTGTCGATCTGCACGCCCCTGGCCTGTCCGAACGGCGGAAGGAACTGCGAGTACGGAAAGTTCGACCCAACGGTGAGGAGCGTGTCGCAGTCGGTCATCATGCGGTGACTGGCCGTGGTGCCGATCAGACCGACCGATCCGGTGACCCAGGGCAACGTGTCGGGTAGGACATCTCGTCCGAGAAGGGCTTTCGCGCAGCCGGCGCCGAGGATGTCGGCGACCTCGGTCAGTTCGGGCACACAGTCACGGGCGCCCTGGCCGATGAGCATGGCGACACGCTCGCCGGCGTTGAGGATGTCCGCGGCCCGCGCTAGTGCACCTTCGTCGGGCACCGGGGTCCCTGGTTCGACACCGAAGCTCGACGGCACCTGCTTGAAGGCCTGGGCCGGCGGTTCGTACTCGAGCTCGAGGACGTCAGACGGGAAGATGATGGCGGTCGGTGCCCGTTCGGCCTGGGCGACCCGGATGGCACGGTCGAGCAGATTCGGCAGCTGTTCGGGCACCGTGCACATCTGGACGAAGTCGCTGCACACGTCCTTGAAGAGCGCGTGCATGTCGATCTCCTGCTGGTAGGCCCCACCGATCGCGGAACGCTCGGTCTGTCCGACCAGGGCGACCACCGGAACATGGTCGAGCTTCGCGTCGTACAGCCCGTTCAGCAGATGAATCCCTCCCGGGCCACTCGTGGCCGCACACACGCCGACCTCGCCGGAGAACTTCGCGTACCCGACGGCCTGAAATGCGCTCATCTCCTCGTGGCGGGACTGCACGAACTGAGGGGCGTCGTCGGCGCGCACCCATGCCGACAACAATCCGTTGATCCCGTCCCCCGAGTATCCGAAGACCTGCCGAATCCCCCATTCGCGTAGGCGTTTCAGGACGACGTCGGCGACTGTCTCCGCCATGGTTCTCCTCAGTGTTCGACGATGCCGCCGCCGGCTCGGCGCCGAGGGCTTGCCGGTCGCATACCCGGGACGTCAGGTGCCGACACGTTCGGTCTGGCGATGACGCGCCGGTATCGAAGATCATCCACATCAGCGGATTTTGTTCGTTAGGGTCCGATGCGGGTGGGCAGTGGCCCTCCTGATCCTGAAGGTTGTGAACCGAGAGGAAGTCATGAAGCACAACAGCGTCACACGACGTCTGGTTGCAACGGCAGCGGCGGTGGCCATCGGAACGCTCGGCCTGGCGGGTTGCAGCAACGACGACGACAACGACAACACGTCCGCGGTGTCCTCGGCTGTGTCCGGTGCGGTCGAGTCCGGGATGTCGAAGGCCGAGTCGGCCATCTCCTCGGCGAAGTCGGAGGTCGCCGATGACGACAAGAAGGTCGAACTCACCGCCCCGGACGGCGCGAAGGTCACGCTCAGCGGATCGATCGCAGCCAAGTACGACTCGGCGACCGAAGCGCAGAAGGCCGATCTGGGCAAACCGCTGACCGGCCCCGAGGCGGCCGGTGAAGGGGAGAACGGCGTCGTGTTCCAGCAGTTCGAGGGTGGTGTCATCACCGCGAAGGACGACGACGCGGACACCCCCGCCTACATCACGTGGGGCAAGATCCGCGACGCCTGGAACGTGCCGCGCAACGAAGAGGGTGCGCCCTCCCCCGACGGCAAGGGCGGTTCACAGGGGCCGCTCGGCGTCGCCACCAGCGACGAGACCGAGAAGGACGGGGTCAAGGAGTCGACCTTCGAACACGGCAAGATCACCTGGACCGAGGCCACGGACAAGGTCGAGGTGACCGTCGACGGCAAGGTCGTCCCCACCGAGTGACTCTCGAACGACCGAACCGCGCCCATCCGCTCCGGCGGGTGGGCGCGGACCTGCGTCCGGGCTCTACTGCTGTCCGTGCCAGACGGCGTCGAACGGGGCCGTCGAGCTGATGCGCCCGACGATCCCGCGGTGGGTGAACTCCTTGGCCGCTCGGACCGCGTCGAGGACGTCGGTGCCCTTGGTCAGTTCGGCCGTGGTCGCGGCCGCGAACACGCAACCCGCGCCGGACACGCGCTCGTCACCCACCTTCGACGCACGCAGGATGGTGATGTCGCTGCCGTCGAAGACGACGTCGACGGCTTCGTCCCCGGCGAGCCCGACCCCGCCCTTGACGATGACGTACTTCGGCCCGAGGTCGGCGATCCGACGAGCCGCTTCGGCGAGATCGTCGACGCTGGTCAAATCGTCCATGCCGGCGAGCGTGGCGGCCTCGAACAGGTTGGGCGTGACCACGGTGGCCAGCGGGAGGATCTCCGCGCGCAGAGCATTGTCGGTGTCGAGGGCCGCACCGGGTTCCTGACCCTTGCAGATCAGGACGGGGTCGACGACCACGTGTCGCCAGGTCCGCGATGCCAGCGCCTCGGCGACCGTCGAGATGGTCGCGGGGGTTCCGAGCATGCCGATCTTGACGACCTCGGGCTCGTGCGCAACCGTGGCCGCCTCGATCTGGTCGGCGATGACGCCGGCGTCCACCGGTACGAAGCGATGGCCCCAGCCCGCCTTCGGATCAAAGGACACGATGCAGGTGATGGTTCCGACGCCGTAGGTGCCGAGCTGAGCGAAAGTACGCAGGTCGGCCTGGATTCCCGCGCCACCGGTCGCCTCGGACCCGGCGATCACATACGACACCACTGACATTGCTCGATCCTTTCGAGGTTCGTAGATGAACCGGGTCCTTTTGTACACCCCCAGCACTACTCCCGTCGCACCGGAGTCGGTCGTCGCGGCCTCCCGACCGCGACGTTTGCCTGAAAAGCAGCCGGGTACCCGCCACCACATGACAGCGTCGACGAGCACCGACACGATGAGGGCAATGGTCTATCGAGGCCCGTACAAGGTTCGTGTCGAACACAAACCCATGCCCCGCATCGAGCATCCCAACGACGCGATCGTCCGGGTCACCCACGCCGCGATCTGCGGCTCCGACCTGCACCTCTACCACGGGATGATGCCGGACACCCGGCCCGGCATGACGTTCGGTCACGAGTTCATCGGCGTGGTCGAGTCGGTCGGCGGGTCGGTGCAGAACCTGAAGGTCGGCGACCGTGTCATGGTGCCGTTCAACGTCTACTGCGGCACCTGCTACTTCTGTGCCCGGGGCCTGTATTCCAACTGTCACAACGTGAATCCGAACGCGACTGCGGTGGGCGGGATCTACGGCTACTCGCACACCTGTGGCGGATACGACGGCGGGCAGGCCGAGTTCGTGCGGGTGCCCTTCGCCGACGTCGGGCCCAGTGTCATCCCGGACTGGATGGATCCCGAAGACGCACTCCTGCTCACCGATGCACTGTCGACCGGTTACTTCGGGGCACAGCTCGCCGACATCCGTCAGGGTGAGACCGTCATCGTGTTCGGGGCAGGTCCGGTGGGGCTGTACGCGGCCCGCTCGGCGTGGTTCATGGGTGCCGGGCGCGTCATCGTCATCGATCACCTGCAATACCGTCTCGACAAGGCCGAGTCCTTCGCCTACGCCGAGACCTACAACTTCGCCGACTACGACGACATCATCGTCCACCTGAAGAACATCACCGACAACATCGGCGCCGACCGCGTGATCGACGCCGTCGGAGCCGAAGCGGACGGGAACTTCCTCCAGCACGTCACCGCCGCCAAGCTCAAGTTGCAGGGCGGATCGCCGGTCGCCCTGAACTGGGCCATCGACTCGGTCCGCAAAGGCGGCACGGTCTCGGTGATGGGTGCCTACGGCCCCATCTTCAGCGCGGTCAAGTTCGGCGACGCCATGAACAAGGGCCTGACGATCAACATGAACCAGTGCCCGGTCAAACGCCAATGGCCCCGGTTGTTCGAACACATCCGCAACGGCTATTTCAAACCGAATGACCTGGTCACGCATCGCATTCCGCTCGAGCACATCGCCGACGGGTATCACATCTTCTCGTCGAAGCTCGACGGCTGCATCAAGCCCATCATCGTCGCCGACGCCGGCTGAGGAGACAACAGCATGCCCGCCTATCCCGCTGACCGACCCAACGACCCGGACACCACCGAGCTCGTCGACCGCATACCCGGCTGGGGCGTCGACGCCGACCCGGCCAACCGCCCTGCCGTGCCGAAGGAACTCCCCGTCGGGCCGGCCGCCGGCGTGCACTGGGACGTCCCGGAAGATCAACCCAACCGTGAGTCCAGAGAACGATCCAACGAACATGCGTTTCTCACACCGGTTTTCGGGACCTCGACACCACCGAGCGGACTGTCCGGAGTGATCCGACGATCCGCCTACCGCTTCAGCGAGGGTCGTGCCGCGCACTGGCTGATTCTCATCGGGGCCGATCGCGTCGGCGCGGCCGAGGCCCACGTGCGTTCGATCGCCCAGGGACGGCCCGACAACCCCCTCACCGAAACGGGCATCGGGACCGAACTCAGTCACCACGGCTGGTCTTCGCGGGCCGGGCGCAAGCGGGTGGACAACAACCACGCCTGGCTCGATCCGATCCTCGTCGGCGGGCCGTGGGTCGCGGCCGCTGCCGCTGCCGGGTTGGTGTCGCGCGCCGCTCTCCGGCGAGCGCGGGGTCACTGACCCAGACCGTCGTCTTCGCCGAGAGGCGATTCTCCCGGATCTGCTGACAAACGGGCCGACGCCATGACTGATGGACACATGTCCAACGGGGGTCGGGGAAGAATGCAGTTCAGCGGTGATCGCGTGCGACGAGGCCGACGCCGCTGGGTTGCGGTCGTCGTGGCGTGTGCGGTGGCCACCACTGTCTCGCTGGTCGGTGTCGGGTCGTCGACGGCGGACCCCTACGCCGCCTTCTACAAACCGCCGTCGACCTTCGACCCGCGGCCCGGGTCGCTGATCAAGTCGGCGCCGTCCTATGCCGCGGTCATCCCGTTCACCGGCGCCAACATCGACGCCCGGACCACGACGGTCATGTATGCGAGCACCGGCGCGCGGAACCCTCCGACGGCCGTGACCGGCAGTGTTCTCGTCCCCCGCGCTCCGTGGACCGGACGTGGCGAGCGTCCGGTCGTGGTGGTCGGCTCGGGGACCACCGGTGCCGGTGACCAGTGCGCCCCGTCGCGTCTGCTGCGGTACGGGCAGGCCTACGAGGAGCTCGCGATCGGGGCGCTGCTCGCCAACAACTATGCGGTGGCGCTGACCGACTACGAGGGACTCGGTACGCCCGGCGACCATCCCTACTTGAACCGCAGGTCGCTCGGGACGTCGATGCTCGACATGGCACGTGTGGCGCGCAACCCGAAGTTCGGTATGAGTTCGAAAGCCCCGGTTGCGCTGTGGGGTTACTCCGAGGGCGGGTTCGTGGCCGGATCCGCGGCCGAACTGGCCGGCACATACGCCCCCGAACTCCCGATCTTCGCGGCCTTCACGGGTGCCCCGGCACCGGATCTCGCGGACCTGGCGCGACTGGGAGACGGGAGCCTCCTCTGAGGTGGCGTGGGCTGGGTCGTCAACGGTTTCATCGCCGCGTACCCGCAGCATCGCGAGAAGTTCCTCGCCGCGTTCAACCCGCTCGGTCGCAGTGTTCTGAGAGATGTCAACTCGTACTGTGTGTTCGACGTGCTGAGAATGCTGCCGTTCGTACCCACGACCTTCTACACCAGCGATGGCCGTCCGATCGCGGCGCATCTGCGCAAGGAGCCGTGGCTGACGGCGGTGAACGACCAGCGACTCGGCAGAGTCGCCCCGGGGATGCCGGTCTTGGTGAGCCAGAATCGTGGCGACGACGTGGTCGATCCACGGGGAACCGATCGCATGGTGCGGTCCTGGCGCGCCAAGGGCGCCGATGTCACGGTCGAGACGATGCACCTTCCGGTCATCCTGCCGGGTACATTCCTCGGCCACGGCGTCGGCCTAACCTCCGAGCTACAGGCGCTGAGGTGGTTGAACGGTAAGGCGGCAACCTCGCCGAAGAACTGACCAGGTGTGATGTCCTGTGCATCCGGGTAAGTCCGACCCAGGCCGAGCATCGCCGGGAAGGAGCGCCATGGCATTCCCTGGTGCAGAACAGTACCTGCCGAATTCGCGCGACCTCGACGATCTGATCGCGGCTGCGCGCACGTGCCGCGGCTGCGACCTCTACGAGGCGGCCGATCAGACGGTCTTCGGTGCCGGCTCGCCGGGCTCGACGATCATGTTCGTCGGCGAGCAACCCGGTGACCAGGAAGATCGAGCGGGTGAGCCATTCGTCGGACCGGCAGGACGCGTGTTCGATCGTGCGCTCGAGGCCGCCGACATCGACCGCGAACTCACCTACGTCACCAACGCGGTGAAGCACTTCAAGTTCACCCGGGCGGCCGGGCAGAAACGTCGGATCCACGACAAACCCTCGCGCACCGAGGTGGTCGCCTGCCGCCCGTGGTTGCTGGCCGAACTCGACGCCGTCGCACCCCGCATCGTGGTCTGTCTAGGAGCAACCGCGGCACAGGCGTTGCTGGGCAGCAAGTTTCGGCTCACCCAGCACCGCGGAGAGCTGTTCAATCTGGCCGACGACGGTGACGTCGGTCCCGAACGGGTCGAGGACGTGATCGCAACCGTTCACCCGTCGTCGATCCTGCGTGGGCCGTCGGACAAGCGGGACAAGGCGTTCGACGATTTCGTCGCCGATCTCCGCGTGGTGAGCAACCTCCTGGCCTCCTGACGCCGGCGATCGGTATCGCGGAGCCGCACGTGCTGCGGTCCTCGAGTGTCTATAGTTCAGCGTGGAGCAGGTCGACCTCACTCTGAAGTGTTACTGCGGCAACGTGAATCGGCGCGCTTCCCCACCCGTGGATCCACCGAGGCGTCGCGCAGCGCGACCAGAACGGAGAGTCGTGAACACCCAGGAGATCGCGGACCGCTTGGAGATAGCCGACACGCTCCACCGGTACGCCCGTGCAGTCGACACCAAGGACTGGGATCTCTGGCGGTCGGTGTTCACCGCAGACGCCACCGTCGACTACACCTCGGCTCCGGCCGGGCGAGCCGGGAATCGGGACGAGATCGCCGCGTGGCTCGAGGAGAACTTCGCGTTCGTCTCGGTCAGTCAGCACTTCATCACCAACATCGAGTACTCGTTCGACGACGACCGTGCACAGGTCCGGGCGATGTTCTACAACCCCATGCAGTTCGTGGGGATGACCGAACTCAGCACCTGCGGCGGCAACTATCACCATTCGATGGTCCGCACCGAAACGGGTTGGCGGAGCGAACGCCTGCACGAAGAGAGTCTCTGGTTCGTGAACTCGCCCCTCGAGCAGGGCAATACCTGAGACGGCGCGTTACCAACCCGTGGCCGCTGGGAACGATCCGGCACCGACTCCCCCCGACCAGGCCGCCGCCGACGTTTCCGCTCTTAGCCTGAGGGGTACCGCCCGAAGGTACAGAGGAGTCATGTGAACGAAGCGCGAACCTGCCTGGTCACCGGAGCCACCGGCTATGTGGGAGGCCGCCTGGCACCCCGGCTGCTCGAACGCGGACATCGCGTCCGTGCGCTGGCGCGGACACCGTCGAAGCTGTCCGACGCGCCATGGACGTCGGACTCGCGCGCCGAGGTCGCGAAAGGTGATCTCTCGGACCGGGATTCGCTGATCTCTGCCTTCCGTGGCGTCGACGTCGTCTACCACCTCGTGCACTCGATGAGCAACGACGCCGACTTCGCGGCCGAGGAACGACGCTCCGCGGAGAACGTGGTGGCGGCTGCCCAGGCGTGCGGCGTATCGCGGATCGTCTATCTCGGCGGCCTCCATCCTGAGGGCACCGAACTGTCCGAACACCTGGCATCGCGAGCCGAGGTCGGCGACATCCTCATCGACTCGTCGATCGAGACCGTCGCACTTCAGGCGGGAACGCTCATCGGGTCCGGATCTGCATCATTCGAACTCATCCGCCACCTCACCGAGCGCCTCCCAGCGATGACGACGCCGCGCTGGGTGAGCAACAAGATCCAGCCCATCGCCGTCGCCGACGCGCTGCACTACCTCGTCGAGGCCGCCACCGCGGAGGTCCCGGAGTCCCGGACCTGGGACATCGGTGGTCCGGACGTCCTCGAGTACGGCGACATGATGCAGGTCTACGCGCGAGTCGCCGGTCTGCGTCCCCGCACGATGGTCGTTCTCCCGTTCCTCACTCCATCGGTGGCAAGCCGGTGGGTCCGCCTGGTGACCCCCATCCGGGGCAAGATCGCGCGACCGCTGATCGAGTCGCTGGAGTGCGACGCCGTGTGCCGGAACCGTGACATCGACTCGATCATCCCCCGCCCGCCGGGCGGCCTGACGCCCTACAGCCGGGCGGTCGCCGAGACGCTGAGCCGTGCCGAACGCGGCTCGCGAGCCGCGACATGGGCGAACGCGACCGCGGACACCCCGGCGGCCGAACCCATCCCGACCGACCCGGACTGGGCCGGCGAGGAAGTGTTCGAGACCACGTCCACGACCGTCGAGGACGGCACGCCCGACGAAGTCTGGGAGTCCCTCGAGCGGCGAGGACGCGTGATCGCGGAGAAGCAGCCGGAGTTCCTCCGCGTCCAGGTGTGCGAGGACTCGCGTGGCAACGGGTTCGTCGAGTACGCGCTCCGCGACCTCGGTGGCGATCCTGCTCGCACCGAGGTCACCACCACGCACCGCTTCTTTCCCCGCGGGATCGTCGGGCTGGCGTACTGGCGGCTCGGCTGGCCGCTGCGCACCCTCGGTGTACCGGCCGCGAACCCGTTTCACTGAGGCACAGATCGAATTCAGCGCGGCACGGACCGGACCGGGCTACGGCTGATCGGCTGTCGGCCGGGATACAGTCAGCGCACCCGCCGCCCGGGCGGTGCCGGTGAGACCGGCTGGACGACGAGCAGAAGGTGAGCGGGTGTCGCTGTCGGAACGGATCGACGACTTCCAGCGACGACACCCGGCGACCGGTTTCCCGCTCGCGGTGATCTACAAGTTTGTCGACGACCAAGGCGCCTATCTGGCAGCCCTGTGTACCTACTACGCGTTCATCTCGCTGTTCCCGCTACTGCTGCTGTTCTCGACGATCCTGGGCATCGTGCTCGCCGACAATCCGGCGCTGCAGGAGCGCATCCTCGACTCGGCGATGAGTCAGATCCCGGTGATCGGGAGCCAACTCGGTGAGCCGGAAAAGCTCAGCGGGGGTGTCCCGGCACTCATCATCAGTGTGCTCGTCTCGCTGTACGGCGGCCTGGGCGTCGCTGTCGCGGCTCAGAATGCGATGAACACCATCTGGGCCGTGCCCCGTAACGAACGACCGGACCCGATCTTCGTGCGACTGCGGGGGTTGGTGCTCTTGTCCACGGTCGGCCTCGCCGTCATCGGACTGACCGTCGTCAACGGCATCGCCGCGAGCTTCGAGCTAGGTGTCGCCGGGCGGTGGTTCGCGATCCTCGGCTCCGTGGTGCTGAGCACGTGCGTGTTCATCGTGGCGTTCCGGTTCGGCACCGCACGTGACCTGTCCGTGCGCGACGTACTCCCCGGTGCGCTCGCGGCGGGGATCTGCTGGCAGGTCATCCAGACCTTCGGCGCGGTGTACGTCGAGCGCGTCATCGCCAATGCGAGCTCGACGAACGGTGTCTTCGCGATCGTCCTCGGCCTGCTCGCATTCCTCTACGTGACCACGATCGTGCTGGTCGTCTGCCTCGAAGCGAACGCCGTGCGCGTGGACCACCTGTATCCGCGGTCCCTGCTGACGCCGTTCACCGACAACGTCATCCTCACCAAGGGTGACGAAGCCGCGTATGCGGCGCAGGTGCGGGCGCAGCGGAACAAGGGGTTCCAGGAGATCGACGTGACCTTCGACAACCCTCGTGACGACCGGACGAACGGCGAGAGCACCTCGGACGGTCCGGGCGACGACGAACCGCGCTAGACGGCTCAGCGCATCGAGCCGGTGTCCATGAACCGCTGATGGAAGCTGAACGCCTCACCGAGGATGTGCGGGGTCTGGCCGGCCGAGGGCATCGCGTCGGCGCGGGTGAAATAGTCGTTCAGCATCGGCCGGAACTCCGGGTGCGCACACTTCTCGATGATCTCGCGGGCGCGGCGCCGGGGTGAGATGCCACGCAGGTCCGCGAGTCCCTGCTCGGTGACGATCACCTGGCAGTCGTGTTCGGTGTGGTCGACGTGGGGCGTCATCGGGACGATCGACGAGATGGCACCGCCCTTCGCGGTGGACGGGCTCATGAACAACGACACGTAGCCGTTGCGTGCGAAGTCGCCCGAACCGCCGATGCCGTTCATGATCTTGGTGCCCATCACGTGCGTGGAGTTCACGTTGCCGTAGATGTCGGCCTCGAGCATGCCGTTCATCGCGATCACACCAAGACGCCGGACGACCTCGGGATGGTTGCTGATCTCCTGCGGACGCAGGGTGATGTGGTTCCGGTAGAAGTCGACGTTGGCCGTCAACTCCTCGATGCCGGACTCGCTGAGCGCCAGAGCGGTCGACGACGCGTGTGCCACGGTCCCGTCCTTGATCAGCCGCAACATGCTGTCCTGGATGACCTCCGAGTAGCACGTCAGCCCCTTGTAGGGGCCGCGGTCCAGACCGCCGAGAACGGCGTTGGCGACGTTGCCGATGCCCGCCTGCAGCGGCAGCAGAGTGTCGGCGGGCAGCCGGCCGTTGCGAACCTCGTAATCGAAGAACTCGAGGACGTGACCGGCGATGGCCTCGCTGATCGCGTCGGGCGGCGTCACCGGGCTGGCGCTGTCGCGGCAGTTGGTCTCCACCACCGCCACGACCTTCGCCGGGTCGATCCGGAACGTCGGCTGCCCGATCCGGTCCTGGACACGGGTCAGCGGGATCGGCTTGCGGTCCGGCGGCAACGCGGTGCCGTAGTAGATGTCGTGCATGCCCTCGACGGCCTCAGGGATCCACGAGTTGACCTCGAGGATCACCTTCTTGGCGACGTCGAGCCAGGTCTTGTTGTTGCCGATGGACGCGGCCGGAATCAGCTCCCCCGATTCGGTGATCCCGGAAACCTCGACGACGGCGACGTCGACCTGGCCGTAGTAGCCCACCCAGACCTGCTGCGCCACGTGGGACAGGTGGATGTCGACGTAGTCCATCCGGCCGTCGTTGATGCGCTTACGGGCGGTGCTCTCCGACTGGTACGGCATTCGCAGCGCGATGCCGTCGACCTCGGTGAGGAGGCGCTCGGTCTCGGTGGAGACCGAAGCGCCCGTCAGCAGGTTGATCGTGAAATTCGAGCCGGTCGCCCGGGCGCCTCTGATCTTCTCGGCAAGCGCCGGGATCATGACCTTTGGTGTTCCGGCACTGGCAAAACCGCTGATCGCCACGGTGTCGTCGGGCTGGATGTACTTCACGGCGTCGTCGGCGGACATCACCTTCGATGCGAACGCGGTGTTGCGAATACGTCCCGATGGCACGGAACTACCTACTGTGGGGGTCACGCTCCTCAGGATAAGCACAGGAGCAAATGAGCAAAATCACGGATTACCGAGACATGTCGATTCAGACATGGTACAGAGCGCCGGGTGAGCTGGTCGATCGACCGACTCCGGGGAGTCTCAATGCACCGCTCCCAGCTCCACCAGCAGCACCCCCACGACGATCACGCCGATGCCGGCCAGCATCCTCGGGGTGAGCCGCTCCCGGAACAGGAAATGAGCCGCGACGGCCGTCGCTGCGACGCCGGTCGCCGCCCAGATCCCGTAGGCGACGCCGAGGGGAACACCCTGCCGGAGCGCCACCGTCAGCGCGGCGAATGCGGCGAGATAGCCGGTCACGACGATCCCGTAGAACCGCGGCCGCCCGTTGGTGGCCACGCGGAGTGCCAGGGTGGCGCCGACCTCCGCGACGATTGCGAGGATGACGAAGACGTACCCCACGTTCAGGCCTCGTCGATCAATGTCGCGACAGGTGCGTGGGACGAGGACCCCGACTCGACAAGCACCACGCCGATCATGATGCACACGATCCCCACCGCCATGACGGGACTGAACGCCTCGTCGAAGATCAGCGACGCAAGTACAGCTGTCAGGGCGACGCCGGTCGCCGACCACACGCCGTAGGCGACGCCGATCCCCATCCCCCGCTTGAGAACTGCGGCCAGCAGCAGGAATGCCGTCGCATAACCGACGACCACGACGACGTAGAGGGCTGGAAGCGATTCAGAACCCTTGAGGGACAACGTGGCGGCGACCTCGGACGCTATCGCGCCGAGAAGGAGGATCCAGGGCAATGGGGGTCCTTCGGTGAGATGGGCACTGCGCGTGAATCTACTCCGGTACAGAACGGACCCGCAGCATTGCTGCGGGTCCGAAACCGGTTGCGTGTCCGGTCAGTTGGCGGCACCGACGGGAGTTGCCGGACGGTTTCCGTCCACGGCGAGCCAGGGCAGCCTGGTGCCGAGGATCGCATCCACGCTGAACCGGCCTGCGCCCACGACGGCGAGGAGGAGTGCGCCGGCGCCGAGGGTCAGCACGAACTCGTAGCCGCCGTCCGACGCCCATAGGCCGTTGTCGATGTGGGTGATGAACAGCGCGCCCAGCATGTCGATGACGAAGAGGATCGCGACGATCGGGGTGAGCGCGCCGACGATCAGTGCGATGCCGCCGAGAATCTCGAGCCAGGTGACCAGGAACGCGGAGACGGCAGGCAGCGGAACGTCCATCATCTCGAATCCGGCCTTCGGTCCGGTCCAGCCGTTCTGTTGGAACTTCTGCAGGCCGTGGGCCAGGAACACGACGCCGATGGCGATGCGTGCGAGGAGGATTCCCACGCTGCGGACGATGGGATTGGACATGGAAACCGCCTTGAACTCGAGAGGGTTGACTTGACGTGTCAATTGACGAACCTAGGTGGGTTGAGTTGAAGAGTCAAGTGACGCTTCAAGTCAATCGATCCGATAGACTGCCCGGGTGTCCGAAGAGCAGGAGCCCGAGTGGCTCGACGACGAGGAGATGGACGCCTGGATCCAGGTGGCCACGGCGCTGGCCCGGCTCCCCCACGCTCTCGACGCCCAACTGCTCCGCGACGCTCAGCTCACCCACTTCGAATACGAGGTCCTCGCAGCGCTTTCCGAGGCGCCCGATCGCACCCTGCGGATGAGTGTGCTCGCCGAGATGTCCTACGGTTCCCTCTCGCGGCTCTCCCATGTGGTGAGCCGGCTGGAGAAGCGGAAATGGGTTCGCCGCTACCAATGTCCGGAGGACGGACGCTTCACCAATGCCGTGCTGACCGAGGCGGGATGGGAGAAGGTGGTGGCCACTGCGCCGGGTTATGTCGCCAACGTGCGTCGGCTCGTCGTCGACCGTCTGACCCGCACCCAACTACGACAGGTGTCGGCGATCGGGCGGCGGATCAACAACGTCGAGCCCGACTCTCGCTGAGCGTCATTCGCGACTCGGGTTCATCTGCTGCGTGCCCAGGACGTTGAGCAGCTCGATCTTGGCAGCGGCGTCGGTTCGCGGAGCCGCGGTGAGAACGAGCAGGACCTGGGTCTCGTCCTCGGTGAACAGTGCCTGACAGTCGACCTCGATGGGTCCCAGCTCGGGATGGACGAGAGTCTTGTGGTCCTCGAACCGTCGGCTGACCAGATGGGTGTCCCACAGGGAGGCGAACTCCTCACTCCGACGGCATAATTCGCGCACCATCTCGCCGGCACGGGATCGTGCGCCCATGACACCGTAGGCGGCTCGCAGTGACGCGACCTGGGCGCGGCTCTGGCGATCATGGTCGTCTTCCGGGTAGCGGCGTCGCTCCTCGTCGGGGCGGGTGAACCACCGATAGATGGCGCTGCGCTCGAAGCCGGTCAGATGGCTGACGTCGCCGAACAGCGCTCGCGCGGAATCGTTCTGGACCAGCGTCTCCCCCAGTGCGGACAGGATGAGCGCGGGGGTGCCGGTGAGTCGGTCCAGAACCCGCAGGAGACCGGGTGCGATGTAGTCCGAGCCGACGACGCGATCGGGAGCACTGTGCCCGGCGACGCGGTACAGGTAGTCGCGTTCATCCGGCGTCAGCCGCAGTGCACGGGCCAATGCCGCCAGCATCTGCGTACTCGGTTGCGGTCCGCGCTTCTGTTCGAGTCGGGTGTAGTAGTCGGTGGACATCGTCGCGAGCTGTGCGACCTCTTCACGTCGCAGGCCGGCGGTCCGGCGGCGCGCACCGGTCACCAGGCCGACATCCGACGGCTGGAGGCTGTTGCGCCGGCTGACGAGGAAGCCGGCGAGCGCATCACGATCCACTTGTGCAGTATCGCTCGCACGCCGACGCCTCAGCCAGGGGTCGCCGATCCCCCGATGGCGGCTCTCTGGATGTCCCGCGGACCCGGGCGAACACTGAGTGCATGCACATCACCGGAAACACCATCTTCATCCCAGGCGCCACCAGCGGGATCGGCCTCGCACTGGCGCTCCGTTGTCAGCAGAAGGGCAACACCGTCATCGTCGGTGGTCGGCGTACCGAACTCCTCGAACAGATCCGCACCGAACATCCCGACATCCACACCGTCGCCATCGACACCACCGACCCCGACAGCATCGACGCCGCAGCCGCATCGGTGATCGCCGACCATCCCGATCTGAACGTACTCGTCACGATGGCCGGCATCATGCGCACCGAGGACTGGACCTCGCCTGCCGGATTCCTCGCGACCGCCGAGGCGACCGTCACCACCAACCTCCTCGGACCGATCCGCTTGATCGGGGCATTCATCGAGCACCTGCAGACACGTCCGCACGCAACGATCATGACCGTGTCGTCGGGTCTGGCCTTCACCCCGCTCCGGGTGACGCCGACCTACAACGCCACCAAGGCGGCCATCCACATGCTCAGCGAGTCTCTCCGTCTGCAACTCGACGGAACGTCGGTCGAGGTTGTCGAACTCGTACCGCCGGCGGTCCGCACCGACCTGATGCCGGGACAGCGGGACAGCGAATTCGCCATGCCCCTCGACGATTTCGTGACCGAGGTGGTCGAGCTGATCGATTTGCAGCCGGACGCCACCGAGATCCAGGTGGAACGGGTCAAGTTTCTCCGTCACGCCGAGTCCCGTGGGGACTACGCCGAGGTCGTCGCAACGTTGAACCAGCTCGACCGGCACTGACCTCGCCGCCGTCACTCGCCGCGCGGCGTCGAGGACAACCTGTCCAGGAACGGGACCACCGCGGGATCGACCTCCCCACGGCCGGTGGTGCCGAGTCTCCGGACAAGTTGTCGGACTGCGTATCCCGCGTCGAGCACGGGCTGCACCAGACCCAGCCGAGCGCACCGGTCGAGAATCGGGAGCAGCAGTTCCTCCGCCTCGGCGTTCGCCCCGTTCGCGGCGACGCATTCGGTCAGCAACAGCTGGGCGTTGAGCGCCGCTCGCGGTCGGGCTTGCTCGTCGATCGATGCGGTGAGGGCGCGTGCGCGACGGCACGCCTCGTGGTGGGCGTCATCGTCGCCGACGGCCAGTAGCGCCCGGATGGCCGCTTCCTCGGTCTTCTCGGCGGTGACCTGGACGATGCCGTCGGATAGGTCGTGTGGCATCGCGGCGGGGAACGACTCCACGGTCAGGGCCGACGCGCCGATTCCCGAGCGGAGACGTTCGGCGGTGATGTGCGCCGCCATTCGCGGCAGGTGCAGTGCCTGCGCCAGCCGCTCCCCGGTGTCCAGGCGTTCAGCGGCCTGATCATTCTGCCCGAGAGCATGTTTCGCACGTGCTCCGACGACATGGGTGGCGAGCATGATCTCCACGATGCCGCCTTCCGCGCCCAGGTTGTAGGTGTCGTCGAGGAGCCGCACAGCCTCGGCGATCTGACCCTTTTCGTACAGTAACTCCCCCAGCAACGCGCCACTGAGGCGCGACCCGTAGGACCGGTCCTCGTCAGACGCGCGGGCGAGGCTCATCGCGTGGCGGAACGCTGCCTCGGCCGCATCGAAATCGAGCTGTTCCCGCGATGCCACGCCGTTGAGGATGTACCCGTAGATGACGCTGAACGGCCCGTTCGTCCGCCGATGGTGCGGCCGCGCCCAGCGCTGCCAGTCCCGAGCCTCGTCGTAGGCGAAACGCTGCACCTCACGGAACGACGCGATCGCGGCGACACCGGACAGGACCCACGGGCGGAGATTGTCGGCACGAACGACACACGCCTCGACCGCCTCGTCGAGGCCGTCGAGCTGGTCGTCGAGAACGGTCATCGCGGCACGGATGAGGGCCGTCTCCGCACGGATGTCGGCGACATCGCTGTCGGACTCGGACCCGGCCGGGAGTGCGGCGTCGATGTAGGCCAGCGCCGTGTTCGCCGGCGCCCGGTGGTGCAGCAGCGCGTGCGCCCAGGCGATCACCAGTTGCAGATCGGGCCGCGTCCGGCGCGTCGTGAGCGGGAGTTTCGTGGCAAGGCCGAGCACGGTGATCATCTTGGACTGCTCGAGCATGTCGTAGCCCTCGCGTTCGACCAGGTCGATCGCGTCGGAGTCGTCGCCTGCGGCGAGGTGGTGATCGACGGCCGCGCTGAACATGCGCCGGTCGGCGAACCACGTGGCGGCACGCCGATGGAGCTCGTCGCAGCGGTCGGGTTCCTGCTTCTCGAGTCGGCGACGCAGGAAGTCGGCGAACAGATGGTGAAAGCGGAACCACTGTCCTTCGGGGTCGAGCCGGGTGAGGAACAGGTCGCGTTCCTCGATCTCCTCGAGCACGCTCTGCGCGCGTCGTCGACCGGTCAACGCGGTCGCGAGGGACGCGCAGATCCGTTCCGCCACCGACGTCGCCAGCAGGAAGTCGAGCAGATCGGGGTCGAGACTGTCGAGGACGTTCTCGGCCAGATAGTCGCCGAGTTCCCGGTGGTTCGCCGAGAACTGTCGGATCGCCGACCGCGGATCGGAATGCTCGCGCAGCGCCAACGACGCCAGCTGCAGGGCGGCCACCCACCCGTCGGTGGTCTCCTCGAGTTCGGCGACATCGGTGTCGTCGATCGACAACCCGGTGCCGCCGATGAGCAGCTCACGCGACTCGTCCATGTCGAAACGCAAAGCGGTGGCGTCGATTTCGATCAGTTCATTCTTCACGCGGAGGCGGCTGAGTGGCAGATTCAGGCGGGTACGGCTGGTGACGACCAGTTGCAGGTGATGGCAACCGTTGTCGATGAGGAACAAGTGCGATCGCCCGGCTCTCCGGGTTGGTGATCCGATGCCAGTCGTCGAGCACGACGCGGATGTGCTCGTCGGTCGTGTGGGCGCGATTGATCAACGTGGTCAACACGTACCGCTCGGCCCCCTCGCCGTACTCCTCCAACGTCCGGGTGAGCTCGGTACCGAGGCCCGGCAACGTCACGCTGATGGCATCGACGAGGTGGGACAGGAACCAGGCGGGGGTGTTGTCGTCCTCGTCGATCGCCAACCAGGCGGTCTTACCCCCGGAGGCCTCGGCCGCCTGGACGTACTGGATGGCCAGAACCGTTTTGCCGTAACCGGCGGGTCCGTGGATCAGGATCAGACGGGCTCGGTTGTCGGTGGCGAGTCGCTCGAGCAACCGCGTGCGCGGAACCGTGGCGTGGGCCAGGACCGGCGGCCGGTATCTGGTGGCGACGACGGGTGGGCGCCCGGACTCCGACCCACTGCCCGGGCTGCCGAGGTGGAGGTACCCCGACGTGTCCATCGACGAGTCCGTGTCGATGCGCGTGGGGCCGTCGAGGTCGGTGAGAAGCGGAACGGGCACGTCGGCGACAGGGAGGCCGAGTTCGAGGCCGGCCGGCCGCAGTGCCTCGCCGAACTCGAGTGCGGTCGCATAGCGATCCGCCGGCGTCCGCGACACCGACCGCGCGATCACCGTCCACACCGGCTCCGGAACACCCTGCGCCCGCAGGTCCGGGAGTTCGTCGGTGGTGATCCGCAGGAGCTGGGCGACGAGGTCCTCGTTCTTGCGGCGTCCGAACGCCGGTCGCCCGGCGAGCGCGGCGTACAGAGTGGCGCCGAGCCCGTACACGTCCGAGGCCACCGACGGCGAGTCGCCGCGCAGGACCTCCGGTGCGGTGTAGGCGGGGGTTCCGAGGACCAGACCACGGCTGGTGTCGTCCCGATCCGCGAGGCGGGCGATGCCGAAGTCCGTCAGCTGTGGTTGCCCGTACTCGGTCAGCAGGATGTTCGACGGTTTCAGATCGCGGTGCAGGACGCTGGCACGATGTGAGGTCTCCAACGCCCCGGCCATCTTGATGCCCAGGTCGATGACGTCGGCGACATCGCAGCGACCCTGCCGCCGGAGACGGGTGTCGAGTGATCCTCGGACGTGAAAAGGCATGACGATGAACGGGAATCCCGACCGCGTCACGCCGGCCTCGAGGATGTGGACGATGTTCGGGTGCCCGGCCAGGCGCCCCATCGCCTGCTGTTCGCGGAGGAACCGCACCCGGTCGGTCTCATCGCCACCGGTCCGCAGCACCTTGACCGCCACTTCCCGGTCGAGCGAAGGCTGGTGGCACTGGTAGACGACGCCGAAGCCGCCGCGTCCCGTGACCCGGGCGTCGGTGAAACCGGCTGCGCTCAGATCCTCCGCGATCTCCCGAGAAGGGGGATCGGCGGGCTTCGTGCCTGTACGACGGGCCATCGAGCGTCCTAGAGATCGGATCGTGGCGTCGTCGATCGCGGCCGGTCGGATGGACTCGCGGTGTCCGGTTCCGCCGACTGCTGCATCTCCTGCACGGTCATGGCGTCCCCTCGGGTCGTGCCCCCGAGTCTAGGCGCCGAGACGCGGCGAAGGCCGCGACATCAATCAGCCGAGACGACGGATCGTATCCGTCGCGGACTCGACGACCGCCTCGCGGAAACCGGTCCCGGCCCACAGGTTGATGCCGTCTGGATCGGTGGCGGCGGCGCGTCGGATGCCTCCCGTGAGCTTGTTGACCGCCGGATACTCGGCGACCGCGGCCTCGGAGAACTCGTCGGTGAAGCGGTTGCGCAGCGCCCGCGCGGGACGTCCGCTGAACGCGCGGGTCACCACCGTCTCGGTGCGCGCCGGATCGGCCAGGGCATCGGCGTGAGCGGGTTTCGTGCCGGCCTCCCGGGTACGCAGCAGAAGGGTGCCCACCTGAACGGCGGCCGCCCCGGATGACCGCAGCCGGTCGGCTCGATCGCGGGTCGCGACTCCCCCGGCCGCCACCAGCGGAAGTGCGACGCGAGTACGCACCGCCTCCAGGAGGTCGTCGAGTGGCTGGGTGGGCGGTTCGGTCCGGCGGTCGAACACCGAGCGATGTCCGCCTGCGTCGGGTCCCTGCACGCAGAGCCAGTCGGCCCCGGCCTCCGCGGCGATGACCGCATCGTCTGTGGTGGTGACCGTGACCCCGACGGTGCAACCGTGTCGTCGTAGTTCGGCGACCGCATCCGCCGGTGGGCAGCCGAAGGCGAAGGAGACGACCGGGATTCGCTCTTCGCACATCAACGCGATCTTGGCGTCGAAGTGGTCGTCGTCATCCCCGAGATCCTCGACGGCGGGTAACTCCACGCCGAGCGACATGGCGTAGTCGAGCAACCGCTCGCGGTAACGGGCCACGGCGTCCCGATCCACCGGCTCGGCTTCGGGAACGAAGATGTTGACGCCGAAGGTGTCGACGCCGCCGGCGCGTACGGCCGCGATGTCGGCCGCGACGCGTTCAGGCGACAGGTACCCGGCGGCCAACTGGCCGAGTCCGCCGGCACCGCCGACGGCGACCACCAGCTCGGGCGTCGTCGGGCCGCCGGCCATCGGTGCCCCGACGACCGGTACGGCGAGGTCTCGAAGGTCAACCATGCGCCGATGCTCCTCTGGTCATTCCTTGTCGTGTGTTCCGCGGGCGGTGGCCAATCGGGACAACCGCGACTCTGCGACCGAATCCATGTCCTCGAGTTCCAGTCCCTTGGTCTCGTCGACCTTCTTGAAGACGTAGAGGAAGGACGCCGCGGCACAGAAGGCGAAGAAGCCGTAGATGATTCCCAGTCCGACGGAATCGGTCATCGGGGGGAACAGCATCGAGATGGTGAAGTTGGCCAGCCAGTTGACCGCGGTACACACGCCGAGAGCGACGCCGCGGATCCGGTTCGGGAACATCTCCCCCAACATCACCCACATGACCGGACCCCAGGTGGCGGCGAAGGCGACGACGAACAGGTTGGCGCCGATCAACGCGATCACGCCCCACGGATCGGGCAACGACACGTTCTCGCCCTCGCCGATCTGTTGGGTGAACGCCACACTCGCCATCAGGAGCCCGATGAACATGCCCACCGAACCGGCCAGCAGCAGCTTCCGCCGACCGATGCGGTCGACGAACAGGATCGCCACGAAGGTCATGCCCACGTTGATGACCGCGGTGATCACCGACGTCTTGAACGAGTCGCTCTCGGAGAAGCCGACCGACTGCCAGAGCGTCGTCGAGTAGTAGAAGATCGCGTTGATGCCGACGAACTGCTGGAAGACCGCGAGCCAGATGCCGACCCACACCAGCGGATGAAGCCCGAACGACGGGCCGGCGATGTCCTTGATCGAGGTCTTGGACTCCCGCTTGACCGTCAGTTTGATCTCCTTGACGCGGTCGAGCGGATCGCTCTCTCCGGTCACCGTCTGGAGAATGCGAGCGGCTTCCTCGTCCCGGTTGCGGCCCACCAGGTATCGCGGCGATTCCGGGATCAGCAGTGCGAGAACGCCGTAGACGATGGCGGGGACCACGCCGACGAGGAACATCCAGCGCCAGGCCTCCAGGCCCCACCAGAGAGTGTTCGCCGCGCTGCCGGCGCTGTTGGCCAGGACGGCATCCGACAGCAGTGCCGCGAAGATACCCGTGGTGATGGCCAGCTGCTGCATCGAGGCGAGTGCGCCGCGGTACCGGGCCGGAGCGATCTCGGAGATGTAGGCGGGCGCGATGACCGACGCGATGCCGATACCGATACCGCCGAGAACGCGCCAGAGCAGCAGATCCGGGATCGTCTGTGTGTAGGCGGTACCGATCGCCGAGATGATGAACAGCGCCGAGCCGAGCAGCATCACGCGCTTGCGGCCCCAGACGTCGGCGAGTCGCCCGGCGAACCAGGCGCCGAGCGCGCAACCGAGCAGCGCGATCGCAACAGCGAAACCCGTCATCAGTTTGCCGAGACCGAAATTCGATTCGATCGAGTCGACGGCGCCGTTGACCACCGAACTGTCGAAGCCGAAGAGGAAACCACCGACGGCCGCGGCGACCGTGACGCCGATGACCTTTGCGGTGTGTTGTTCGGCGATCTCTCGCTGCTGCGGGTCGGCCATCACCTGACCCCGATCGCCGGTGTGGTGCAGCACGAATCCTGGGACATGTCCGTGACCTCGCTGTCCGGTTGCATGGTCGTCGTCTCCGACGTTTTCGCGCTCAATCTACTCGGGCGGTGAGGCCGGGCGGCGCACATCCGAGCACGCGTCGGTATCGATCTGGTCTGGATCGCCGGGTCAGGACTCGTCCGGGGTACCGGGCGTGGTCGAGATCACCGACGTCCCGGTCAGTATCTCGACGAGCGGTTTCGGTCGTCCGTAGTGGTATCCCTGCGCGAGGTCGCAGCCGACGGCTGCGATCGTGGCTGCCTGGTCAGCGGTCTCGATTCCCTCGGCGATCACACGGACCCCCATCGCGTGGGCGACGTCGACGATGCCGGCGAGGATCGTGCGTGCGCTCGGATTCTCCCCGAGGGCGTCGACGAATGCCTTGGCGGTCTTCAGGATGCCGACCGGCAGCCGGTACAGCTCGCTGAGTGAGGAAGCGCCGGTACCGAAATCGTCGAGCGAGATGCTGATGCCGAGAGCCCGGATGGCGTGCAGCAGGTTCAGCAGGCCGCTCTCGAGCGGCGCGAGTGCGCTCTCGGTGATCTCCAGGCACAGGGAGCGGGGATCCATCCCGGTCTTTGCACACGTCTCGCGGAGACAGTGGAGAAACTCCTCGTTGGTGAGTTCACGCCTGGATGCGTTGACGCACAGCATCACCTGCCGCAGTTGTGGTGTTCCGGCCACCTCGGCGCAGGCCGTGGCGAGGACATGGGCGCCGACCTTGTCGATGAGCGTGGATTGCTCTGCCAGAGGGATGAACTCGGTGGGCGGGATCGAGCCGAGTTCGGGATGATTCCATCGCAGGAGGGCCTCGAGTGCAACGAGTTGCCCGCTCTCGGTGGAGACGATCGGCTGGTAGTGGATCTCCAGCTGGGAAGGGTCGGAGACCAGCGCGCGCCGGAGTTCTTCTTCGATCCGCTGACGGCGCTGGAGCTCTTCGCGGTGATGCGTCCGGAACTGGACATATGGTTCCCGAGATGCCTTGCGCGCCTGGTACAGGGCGATGTCGGCGTCCCGCAGGAGGTCCGCGGGTGTGGAGCGGTCGCCGGCGGCCACGGTGGCGACGCCGATGCTCACGCGCACCGTCAGGGGTTCGCTGCGGTCGGTCACGCTCACCGGCGGTCTGATCGCGGCTCGTATCGACTCGATCTGGCGGTCGATCTCTGCCGGCGTGCTCGCCTTCGTGTGGGTGGTGACCAGGACGAATTCGTCTCCGCCGATCCGCCCCACCGCGCCTTCCCGGGGCGTCGCACCCGCAAGTCGTTGGGCGACGGTGTGCAAGACCTCGTCGCCGACGGCGTGACCAAGCGAGTCGTTCACGAGTTTGAAGTTGTCGAGATCGATGTAATATATTGCAACGCAATCGGTGTCGTGATCGGTAAGTGCCTCCATGTGCGACTCGAGTTCGTTGAGGATCCCGGCCCGGTTGTACAGCCGGGTCAGCGGATCGTGGACCGCGTCCCACGCCAGCCGGGTGCGCTCGCGGTAGCGCTCGGTGATGTCGGCGAATGACACCAGCACGACCGCTTCCGTGGTGTCGTCGTCGATCGGTCGGCAGCTGCACGACAACCACCGCTCGCCACCCGGCGTGTTGATCGTCGCCGTGGCATCGGTGATCGCAGTCCGCGTCCGCAGGCAGCGGACGATCGGCGACTCACCGTCGACGAAGTCGAGCGGCAGATCGTGGACGAACGAACCGGGAACGCCCTGCGGGCCGAGCATGGTCGCCGCCGCGGGATTCGCGAGTTCGATCCTGCCGTCCGCCCGAACCACGACGACCGCCTGATGGAGTGCGGCGAGGATGGTGCCCAGGCGTTCGATCAGCGGTCTGCGGGTGGGCTCGGCGACGATCAGGAAGCCGTCGTCCATCGACGTGACCGAGATATGGGCGAGGAAGGTCCGGTTGTTGTCCGCGCGGCGGTGGAGCTGGTCGACCGTGCCGCCCAGGGCCACCGCGGCCCGGACGTCGAGGTTGCCGCCCGTGACCGAACCCAGCTCGCGACCCACGGCGTCGTCGGCGGTGATGCCGTACATCTGCTCCGCCGCGGGATTCCACGACCGCACCGTCATGTTCCGGTCGACGGCGATCACAGCGTTGCTGACATGATCGAGCAGCGCCGCCTGACGTCGCAGTGCCGCTTCGATGGCCTTTTGCGCGGTGATGTCGCGCAGTATCACCTGATACGCCGGTTTGTCGTGCCAGACGGTGCGAACCGAGGTGACCTCCATCGGACGCGACACGCCATGGGCGTCGACCATCACGACTTCCTCCGGATACGTCGCCGCGCCGGCTTCGTCGCCCATGCTGACGATCCGCTCGATCATGTGCGGGAGTTCGTCGGGGTGGACGAAGTCGGTGATCGGGCGGCCGAGCATCTCCTCCCGGTCGGCGACCCGGGCGAAGTCGAGCGCCGCGGAGTTCACGTACACGATGACACCGTCCTGGTGTACGGCGATCGCGTCCGGGCTCAGTTCGAGGAGAAGGCGATAGCGTTCGGCCACCGCGGCATCGTTGGATCGGGTCATGGGCTCGGCATGGGGTGCGACGAGATCACTGTGGCCACCGTCCGTAGGCATCGATTCCGGCACTGCGTCAGTCCCTCCCCCCGGCCTTGCTCCAACCCCGCCGTCCATGTTCCCCAAAAAGGGGGTGTCGGGTGGGCTAAAACGACGCAGAGTCGTGCGAAAGTCGAGTGGAAACCCCGTCCGTCGCGAAATGAGTCGATTGCCGCTCTCTGGGGGATTCTTGAGGTGGCGTTCGGTCAGATGACCTCGCAGAACTACCGACAATTCAAAAATCCATGAAGAGGGTTCACCAATGACGAATCATCGATCGACCATTTCGGGTGTGGGGGCCGTGACCGGATACGGCTGGGGTAGAGAGGCCTTGTGGAACGGCCTGGTCTCCGGGAAGTCCGCAGCCGCGTTGCACGAGGGCTTCGGTTCCGGGGACGACGGTGGCCCGGGATGGATAGTGCGCGTGCCGGAGGGCGGCGACCAGGCCGACGGGAACACCCGCTTCGCCCGCGCAATGCGAAGTGCGGCGCGGGAAGCCATCGAGGACGCGATCGCACACGGTTGGCGCGCCGGTTCGCGGGTCGGTTTGGTGCACGCCTGCGTGCTCGGCGATCTCGACATGTATCCGATGGTGACCTCCGGTGCAGGGCAGTACACCGGCCGGCAGTATCTGTCGGTGACACCGTCCACGCCGGTGTCGCTGCTCATGCAGGAGTACGGCTTTCACGGTCCGGCAATGAACGTGTCGGCGATGTGCACATCGGGTTCGGCGGCGATCGTGACGGCAAAGTCATGGCTTGACGCCGATCTCGTCGACGACGTCCTGGTGGTCGCCACAGATCTGTCGGCCAGACCGGAAGTGGTCGGCATGTTCGTCCAACTCGGCGTCGCCATCACCGATACCGACGCACTCGACGCCTGTCGTCCGTTCCAGGAAGGCAGCCGGGGCTTCACCTTCGGCGAAGCGGCCATCGCTTTCACGATGACCAACCGCGAGACCGAAGGTTACGCAGATGTGTTGGGCGGGGCCATGTCCCACGACGCCTACCACGTCACCTCGATCGATCCGCAGCTCACGAACGTCGTCGGTTGTGTGGAACAGGCGCTGTCGACCGCCGGTCTCTCCGGGGACGAGATCCGGTACCTGAACGCGCATGGTCCCGGAACCCGGCAATGTGACCGCGCCGAGGCGACCATCGCCGAGACGATGCTGCCCAACAGTGAGGTCTTCTCCGTCAAACCCCTTGCCGGGCACTGCCAGGGCGCAGCGGGTGCGGTTGAGCTGGCCGCGTCGCTGCTCGGATACGACCGGGGTGAGATCCCGGCGCCACCGAGTGTTTCCGACGGCATCCCACAACTTCTCGACGGACTGACGCCTTTGGATGCGGGCCCCACACTGAAGACCTCCCTGGGCATGGGGGGCCACAACTCGGCGGTGGTGATCGCACCCCAGGTCTGACCCGGGATCGCCGCGATCAGGCGCCTATCAGCACTTTTTGCGAACGTATTTCGCCAGATCGGTGCGGAACCACCAGGAAAGCCCCACAATTCAGACATGTCGAACGCGCCGGAGAACTCGGCGGCTGACCGACCGGCTTCGGGAACCGGGCCGGAGTCGGGAGCGCGTCGTGTACTGACAGCTTTTCTGAACTCCCCCTTCGCGGGAATGTCGCCATGGATCGTGATGGCACTGGTGACGGGCCCGGGCCGCTTCGAAGAAGCAGCGGCCTCGGCATTGGCCCTGTCGTTGCTCCTCGTCGTGGGGACTCACCGCCGCGGCAGCAGCTTCAAACTGCTCGAGTTGTTCGACGTCGCCTACTTCGCGGCGATGGCCGGTCTCGCTCTGTTCGCCTCGGCCGGCGTCATCGGTTGGCTGGAGCAATGGGGCGGCGAGATGACCAACATCGCGTTGGTCGCCTTCGCCCTCGGCTCGATCATCGTGCGCCGGCCGTTCACCCTGCAGTACGCCCGAGAAACCACCGAGAAGGAACTCTGGACGAGTCCGCTGTTCCTGCGGATCAACTACGTCATCACGTGGGCGTGGGTCGTCGGGTTCGCGGTCGGAGCGATCTCGGGTGCCGTCGGGGATCTGGTGCTCGACGATTCGAACAACTTCTGGACGGGCTGGATCATCCAGATCGGCGGCATCATCTTCGCCGTCTCGTTCACGGAGTTCTACCCCGACTACGCCACCTACCACGCTGCCCTGCGCGAAGGATGGCTCACGGACGAGACACCGCAGAGCATGCTCCACCTGTTCGACTGGGTGCCCGGCTACGTGCTTGCCATCGGCATCGCCGGTCTGCTGACCGAGGAGTTGAGCGCGGTGGCCGGGATCATCGTGATCGTCGTCGGCGCGGTCGGTATCAAGGTGTTCCGACAGCTGACCACCGCTTTCGACGCCCGCCTGGCCCAGACGGCACCGGGAACATCGACCAAGGCGTGAACCGGTGCTCGTACCCTGACGCCGGATGTCGTCGGTAGGGTCGAGAACATGAATCTCGACGGGGTTGGAATCTGGAGTTCGCCACTACGCTATGGAGACGCCGGGGAGGCCGCGGAAGCCGCAGCCGAGCTCGACGAGTTGGGCTTCACCGCCCTGTGGATCCCCGACGTCGGTGGCCCTGTTCTCGACTCGGTGCGCAACCTCCTCGGTGCCACCAAGAAGGCCGTGATCGCCACCGGCATCCTCAACATGTGGATGCACGAACCACACGATGTCGCTGCGGCGCACGCGAGTTTCGCCGACGAGTTCGGTCCCCGGTTCCTTCTCGGCCTGGGTATCAGCCACGCACCGCTGATCGACGCAAAGGAGGCGGGTCGCTACCAGAAGCCGCTGGCCACGACCCGTGCGTTCCTCGACGGACTCGATTCCGCGCCGACGCCGGTACCGGCGGACAGCCGGGTTCTTGCGGCCCTCGGACCGAAAATGCTCCGACTCGCCGCAGACCGCACACTCGGTGCACACCCGTACCTGGTGACACCGGACCACACCGCGACCGCACGTGAAACCCTCGGCGCCGGGCCGCTACTCGCACCCGAGCAGACCGCCATCTTCGCCGCAGACCGCGACGAGGCACGTTCGATCGGCACCAAGTGGCTCACGGGCTACCTCGCCATGCCGAACTACGCCAACAACCTCCGCCGCCTCGGTTTCACCGACGAGGACCTCGACACGGTCAGCGATCGGTTGTTCGACGCCCTGATCGTCTGGGGTGACGAGTCGGCGATCCTGGGCCGCATCGACGAGCACCGCTCCGCCGGTGCCGACCATGTCTGCGTCCAGGTCCTCCAGAAGGACCACCGCGGGTTCCCGCGGGAGCAGTGGCGTCGCCTCGCGGAGGCTCTCGGCCAGAACTGATCACGTTGCGTTGTGTCCCGGTCTCCGAGACACAACGCAACCTGTCTTCGGGGCCACCACGCGGATCTCGGTATGACGTCGAGCCCGGAACCCGGGCTCGACGTCATACGCATCCGAATGCCCCTCACGGGATGTCGCGGCGTCGGAAACCGGCGAAGCCCATCAGCAGGAACCCGACGGTCACCAGGCCGATCCACAACAGGCCCCACCAGTCCGTACCGGTGGCGGCCACGTCCGGAACGTGATGAAACGGGCTGAAACCCAGTGCCCAGCCGGGCAGTTGAAGCTCGGCCCCAGGATAGTCATCACGAAGGACACCAGCACGCCGAGCCAGATCGCCGGCCGGGCCATGGGGCGGGCCCCGATCACCGCGACCGCAAAGGCGATGACCGCCCACGTTGCCGGGACCGTCACGACCGCCTGCAGCAGCGCGTTCCCGAAGCCGATGCCGATGTCGGCGGTCGACGCGAAGACACAGACCACCACCCCCGCGAGCAACAGGAACACCCCCGACGCCAGGAACGCCACCAGCACGCTCGCGGCGAAGTAGCGGACGCGGGCAACCGATGTGGCGAGAACCGCTTCGGTTCGGTCCTCGAGTTCCTCGGTGCGCACACGGTTGACGATCTGCACACCCGCTACCGAGGCGATGATCCCGACCAGGCTCAAGATCGTCGTGACGAACGCCGAAATCAGGTCGGCCGGCGACGCGGCACCGGACGCGAAGACCATCGCCAGCGCCGGATTCGTCTCCAGCAGACTCTTGACCGATCGGGTGAAGTAGCCGAAGACGACGCCGAGTCCGATGAAGGCCACCGACCACGATGCGATGGATGCTCGGTTGAGTCGGATGGCGAGGGCCGTCGGCGATCCGATCCGGCCCCTCCGCGGGCCCGGTTTCGGCGGGATCAGTCCCTGCCCGAAGTCCCGCGAGACCTGCAGCGCGAAGCCCACTCCGGCCACCACGACCGCGAATGCGACCCCGAGTCCCAGCGGCCACCAGTGGTCGCCGGTCGCCGGCCGCGTCTCCTGGATCCAGCCGAGTGGGTTGGCCCAGGTCGTCCAGGTCGGTGCGCTGACCGAGTAGAGGAACCCACGGAGGATGAACAGCACACCGAGCAGTGACACCGAAATGGTCGTCGCCGCACGGGCATCGGCGCCCACTTGTGCACTGACCACCGCGACCGCGGCGAACATCCAACCGGTGACGGTGAATCCGGCACCGAGCAACATCGACGGGCCCCAGGCGCCGCCGCACAGACCGGTGGTCACGCCGGACACGACGCCGATCGCCACCGAGCACATCATCGCCATCACCAGCGCAACCAGCAGTCGCGACGACCTACCGAGAACACCAGATGCCAGTAGTTCGGCCTGACCCGAGTCCTCTTGTCCGCGACTGGCCTTGACGACGACGAAGATCGCACCGAGCGCCGCGATGAACCCACCGAGGGCGAGGCTGCGCCACGCGGTGAAGCCGTCGGTCGTCGACAGGTCGTAGGCGGGACCGAAGATCAGTCCCAGCGCCGGGTTGGCCCCGACCGTCGCCGCGAACGCCTTTCGTTCCAGCGCATCGGGAAACAGCCACGGGTACACGAGGACCGACGACACCGCCAACGCAGTCGGTAGCACGATCCACGGGGCGAAGGTTCTTCCCTCGTGGTGCAGCGACGCCTTCAACAGTGGTCGTGTACCGGCGATCGAGGCGGCGGTCATCTCACCGCTCCCCCGGCATCGCACCTTCGGCTTCATAGAGCCGGAGGAACAGGCTCTCCAGCGACGGCGGCTCGACGGTCAGCGACCGTAGGCCGCACGACGTCAGCATCGCCATCGCGTCGCCGATCCGGTCCGAATCGACTGTGGCACCGAGACGGTGACCGTCGACGGTGACATCATGAAGTTCGGCGAGCTGTTCATCGGAGGGGACGGTGTCGAGGTCGGCACGGACCGACGTACGGGTGTGGCCGCGAAGGTCGGCAAGAGTGCCCGTGGCGACGATCGCGCCGTCGCGGATGATGCTGAGTCGATCGGCGAGGGTCTCGGCCTCAGCGAGGATGTGGCTCGACAGCAGGACCGTCGTACCACGGGATTTCGCCTCGCCGACCACGTCCTGGAAGACGCTTTCCATCAACGGATCCAGGCCCGAGGTCGGCTCGTCGAGAATCAGCAGTTCGACGTCGGATGCCAGCGCAGCGACGATCGCCACCTTCTGGCGGTTGCCCTTCGAGTACTGGCGTCCCCGCTTGGTGGTGTCGAGTTCGAAACGTCGGACGAGATCGGCACGACGCTCCTCGTCGAGTCCACCGCGCATCGCGCCGAGGAGATCGATCATCTCGCCGCCGGTCATCGACGGCCACAAGGAGACGTCGCCGGGGACGTAGGCCAGCCGGCGATGGAGTTCGACGACGTCGCGCCAGGGATCGCCGCCCAGTAGGCGGACCTCGCCCGCGTCGGCGCGCAAGAGACCGAGCAGCACGCGGATCGTCGTCGACTTGCCGGCTCCGTTGGGGCCCAGAAAACCGTGGACCTCGCCGCGACGGACCGTCAGGTCGAGCCCTCGCAGTGCCTCGAACCTGCCGAACGACTTGCGCAGACCACGGACGTCAACGGCGAGGTCGGCAGGTGTCCCGGTGGCGTCGAACACTCCGCTGGGCATGGCGAACCTCCAGGATCGACGATCGCCCTGATCGTTGCACAGCAGCTGGTGAGGTAGGCCCGAATCGAGACCGAGTCGGCCCTAAGCGGTGGCGGCCTTCTCGATCACCGCGGCCACCGCGGCCGGGTGAGAGACCATCGACACGTGGGAGGCGTCGACCTCCGACGTGTGTCCGGGCGCTGCGCGTGACGCCATGAAGCGCTGGAGCGCAGGCGGGATCACGCGGTCCTGTCGCGACACCAGGTACCAGCTCGGCACCCGCGTCCACGACGCCGGACCGGAGGGTTCGAGATTGGCGACGAGTGCCGCGGACTTCTGATGCGCGAACATGTCAGCAGCAGTCGCGGCGCTCACGTCCTGGGCGAAGACCTCACGGAAGTACGGCTTCGCGATGTAACCGTCGGCGTTCCGCCCGGCCACGCCCGTAGGATCGTCGACCACCTTGACCTGCAACGCCGGTGGGAGGAGTCGGCTGCCGGGATAGACGATGGGGTTCAGCAAGCCTTGAACGAACTCGCCCGGCGCCGGCGCGAAGGCGGCGATGTAGACGTTGGCGCTGACGTCTGGGTCGTCGACATTGGTGACGACGAAGCCGCCGTAGGAGTGACCGACCAGCACGATCGGACCGTCGATCGTGGCGAGTTTCTTCTCCAGCAGCGCCGAATCGTGGGCGGGCCCACGCAGCAGATTGTCGAACCGTTGAACGGCATAACCCTTCGACGACAGCCGGGTCGCGACGCCATCCCAGCCGGTAGAGTCCGCGAAGGCTCCGTGTACCAGCACGATCGTCGGGGTCGGCGCGGCGGAGGCGGACGAAATGGACACCGTTGTCGCCAGGAGGGCGGCGAGAACAGAGAGCAACGCCAACGCGTTCTGGCGCAGGGCTTTTCGTATGGGATGGGGTGAGTCGGTGGCCATGGGACAACCCTTCGTGCGCGACGGATTCGGCCCCGACGGTTTTCGACGATACGCGGTTCGCCGTGGTTATTCGAGGTCTCGCGGCCTGGCGGCGCCTACTTCTTGGACAGCGATGACTCCTTGTGTGCCGCCTTGGCACCGGTCTTCGACGACTTCACGATCCAATACGGTTCGTCTTCACTGGCTTTGAACTTCTGCCCTTCGAAGGTGAACTCCTTGGTGCGCTTCTCCTCCGCGGTCCCCTCGGTCTCACCCTGCGAGGTGTTCCAACGGACGGTGTCGTTCTCACTGATCGCCATCATCCGGAATGCCCACGGGTAGCGCTCGGCCAAACCTCATCGTCCGGCCGCCCGGGACGCCTGCGCGTAGACTCCGCCACCATGGCGATCGTCAACCGAGGCTTCGTGGGCCGCCGCGACCGCGATGTCCGCCGTCTGCCCCCGGGCCAGTACACGACCCTCGACTTCCCGGTGTTGTCGGCCGAGCCCACACCATCGGTGCCGCTGGAGAAGTGGTCGCTCGCCGTCCAGTCCGCCGAACATCGTGCCGCGACGTTCACCTGGGAACAGTTTCAGGCGTTGACCCACGATGAGATCACCACCGACATCCATTGCGTCACAAGGTGGTCGAAGTTCGCGACGCGCTGGCGCGGGGTCTCTTTCGACACCCTTCTCGGTGCACTGCCGTTCGAACCGGCCCCGTACGTCATGGCGCACTGCTACGGCGGGTACACCACCAACGTTCCGCTCGCCGACCTGACCGGCGGACAGGGCTGGATCGCCGACACCTACGACGGCGAACCGCTGGCATCCGAGCACGGCGGGCCCGCCCGGCTCCTCGTGCCCCACCTCTATTTCTGGAAGAGCGCGAAGTGGATTCGGCGCCTTCGGTTCATGCCCGAGGACACCCCGGGTTTCTGGGAGGAGCGCGGGTACCACATGTACGGCGACCCCTGGCGTGAGCAGCGGTACTCGTGACCGACTGGCTGCTGACGACGGTCACGTCCGTCGTCGACATCACCCCGTCCGCTCGGACGCTGCGGTTGTCACTCCCCGAGCCTCTCCACGTGCTGCCCGGCCAGCATGTCGACATCCGACTCACCGCCGAGGACGGTTACTCGACTGCCCGCACCTACTCGGTGTCGGACGCCCGGGAGACACGGTCGATCGAGGTCACCGTCGAACGTCTCGACGACGGGGAGGTGTCGCCGTATCTGGTCGACGTGGTGGAGGTCGGCGACCCGCTGGAGATCAGCGGCCCGCACGGCTGGTACTTCACGTGGGCTTCCGGCGACGACCGCCCGGTGCAACTCATCGGCGGCGGATCCGGGGTCGCGCCACTCATGTCGATGATCCGGAGCCGCGAGGTCGAGGCGCCGCTGACGCCCTTCAACCTGGTCTACTCGGTGCGCAGCCCCGAACGCGTCTACTACCGCGACGAGATCCGGCAGCTCATCGAACACCGGCGGATGGATCTCCACGTGATCCACACGCGTGTCGCGCCCGCGGGGTCGACGAGACCGCCGGGGCGCCTGGAATCCGGGGAACTGGCGGCACTCACACTGGATCCCTCGCGCTCCCCGACCGTGTACATCTGCGGGCCGAACCGGTTCGTCGAGGACTCTGCGAAGTGGATGGTCGACGCCGGTCACGAACCGTCCCGGATCCGCACGGAGCGATTCGGCGACTGACACGACGCAGCCCGCGGGTCCGGTTCATTGCCTGCTGCTGTGCGCCGACCGGAAGTAGCGTGGCGACATGACTTCCGCGTATGACTTCACCGCGACCGGGATCGACGGCCGACCGGTCGACCTCTCGACGTTCCGGGGCAACCCCCTTCTCATCGTGAACACCGCGTCGAAGTGCGGCTTCACGCCGCAATACCAGGGGCTCGAGACGCTGCATCGTGACTACCAGGATCAGGGACTGCGAGTACTCGGCTTTCCGTGCGACCAGTTCGCTCATCAGGAGCCCGGCAACGAAGAAGAGATCAAGAACTTCTGCTCGCTGACCTACGACGTCACCTTCCCGATGTTCGCCAAGGTCGACGTGAACGGACCCGACGCCCACCCTCTCTTCGAATGGCTGCGGACACAGAAGTCGGGAGTCTTCGGCGGGCGGATCAAGTGGAACTTCACCAAGTTCCTGGTGAATCGCGACGGTATCGTCGTCGAACGCTTCGCGCCGGCGACCAAACCCGAAAAACTGGTCGGGTCCATCGAGAAACAACTGTGACCCGCAGACGAAAAGGGACGAGACATCGTGAGCCGGACAACGTCGTTCGTGCGTGTGATCATCGCCTACGTGGTGGCACTCGGGGTCGCCGCCGCGTGGTTGTGGCTGGGGCCCGACACCGGCCACCTGTGGCTCGACACCCTCATCGCCGACCTCGGGGGGACGCTGGTGATCTTCGGCTTCAGCCGCTGGTACGCGAACTCGAGCATGTACGACGCCTACTGGAGTGTCATTCCACCCGTGCTGCTCGTGTACTGGTGGGCTGCAGGCGATGTCGGCGTCGATGCCGTGCACTGCTGGGTCATCGCCGTCGTCGTCGGGGTGTGGGCGATCCGGCTGACCGCCAACTGGGCGACCGGGTGGCCGGGTCTGGACCACGAGGACTGGCGCTACGGGATGCTCAAGGAGCGTGCCGGTGGTGCGGCGATCGTCGTCGACCTGTTCGCCATCCACGTCATCCCCACCATCCAGGTGTTCCTGGGCATGGTCCCGGTATATGTGGCGGTGACGCATACGGGTTCGACGCTCGCCTGGCTGACCGCACTGGGCGCAGTCGTGGGGTTCGCCGCGGTCGCCCTCGAGTACGTCGCGGACGCGCAGCTGCGTCGCTTCACGGCACATCGCGCGCCGGGAGCGGTCCTGGACACCGGCGTCTGGTCGTGGTCCCGGCACCCGAACTACTTCGGCGAGTTCTCCTTCTGGGTTGCGATGGCGCTGTTCGGGATCGCCGCCGCACCCTCCGACTGGTGGTGGTTGCTCGTGGGTGTCGTGGTGATGCTGGCGATGTTCCTCGGCGCGAGTATCCCGATGATGGAGCAGCGCAGCCTCTCACGACGCCCCGGTTACGCCGACGTCGTCGCCCGGGTGTCGCTGTTCGTACCCCGGCCGCCGCGCGGTGCCCGACCACCGCAATCCACCGAGCGCATCCCGGGATGACCCGACCCCGCGTCGTCATCGCCGGCCTCGGTGACACGGGAGTACTGACCGCGATCCATCTGTCCGGGCACGCCGACGTCGTCGGGATCTCGTCGAAGCCCGGGCTGGTCAGCGGTCAGGAACTCGGGCTACGTCTCAGCCGGCCAGAGGCCTGGGCCCGCGACTACCGGATCCCGTTCGATCGGTTCCGCAAGCTGGACGGTGTTCGTACGATCCACGGATCGTTGACCGCGGCCGACCTCGACGGACGAACGGTGACGGTCACCGGTACCGACGGAACCGAGCACGTCGAACCGTTCGACGCCCTGGTGATCGCAACCGGTCTCCGCAACGGCTTCTGGCGCCGCCCGGGCCTCCAGTCACCGGCTGACGTCGACCGTGACCTCGCCGCGGCGCATTCCCGGCTGGCGGAGGCGGATTCGATCGTGGTGATCGGGGGTGGCGCCGCCGCGGTGAGTTCCGCCGCCAACCTGGCCGCGACGTGGCCGGACAAGCAGATCGACCTCTACCACCCCGGCGACCGCGCATTACTCCGTCACCACCGTCGGACCTGGCAGAACGTGTCGGCGCGCCTGCGCAGCCTGGGCGTCGGAGTACATGGCGGGCACCGAGCGCAGGTACCCGACGGTTTCGCCTGCGATGAGCTCACCACCGGACCCGTGCGATGGTCCACCGGGCAACAACCCGTGCAGGCCGATGCGGTGCTCTGGGCAATCGGTCGGGTCACCCCGAACTCGGAGTGGCTGCCCGCGGAGATCCTCGATGCTCAAAGGTTCGTCCGTGTGACACCGGAACTGCGGGTTCCCGGCCACGAGCTCGTCTACGCCGTCGGGGACATCGCCGCGACGGATGCTCTTCGGAGCTCGGCACGCAACCGCGCCGACCGGCTGCTCGCCCACAACATCCGCGCGGACCTGTCAGGTCGGCCCGGCCGCGCACGAAGCTATGTGCCGCCCCGGCGACGGTGGGGGTCGGTTCTCGGCGCGCAGCATGACGGCTTGCAGGTGTTCGCGCCGAACGGTCGGGCATTCCGATTTCCCGCGTGGTCGGTGGACGCGGTACTGCAGCCGTTGATCGTGCGGCGGGGAATCTACGGCGGGATTCGAGAAGCCGATTCTCTGCCGTCTGCAGATGGTCGGCGGCGTCGCACCTGAAAGGTCATCTTCCGCGCTTACACTCGGCCTCATGAGTAACGAGCAGTTCTCGGGCCATTCGCCAGATCCGGTCGATCCGCCGCCCGGGTCGCACACCGCGCCGCTCCCGCCCACGTCGGCACCGGCCGGCGACATGCCGCCGGGCGCAGCCGGCTCGACACCACCGGCAGCGCCGACGACGACCGAGGCGCCGCTGAAGCCGACGGCCGCCGAACGTGCGAACGCGATCGTCAAGAAGGTCGTCATCGGCCTGATCATCGCGGCCCTCCTGGTGATCACCTACTTCATCCTGGAGGCGTTCCTACCTCGCTGGTGGGCCGGGCAGATCGGTCGCCGGGTCGACGGGTCGATGGCCAGCGGAGTCTGGACCGGTCTGGTGCTGGGTGTCGTCTGCACGTTCGTCCCGCTGTTGCTGTTCGTGTTCGCGTTCCTGAGCCGCAGCCGGATGAGAAACGTCCCTGCCATCGGCTTCGCGGTGCTCGGCGTCATCGTCGCGATCCCGAATCTGCTGACGTTGTCGGTCGTCGCGGGCGGCGGTAACGGGGCGCACGCGGGTGAACGCATCTTCGACGTCGACGCACCCGGATTCCGCGCCGCCACCTTGTGGGGCGTGATCATCGGCGTCGTCCTGGCGATCGCCGTCGGCTGGTTCATCTGGCGCTACCGCAGGCGTGGCCGGGAGCTCGCGGCGACCCGCCCGGTGAAGGACAAGAAGAAAAAGAAGTGACGGTCGGACAGATCCACCACTGAAAACGTCAACCCGCCACCTCGACGAGGTGGCGGGTTGATTCGTTCGTGCGTGCGGGAGTTCTCAGTCGGCCAGCCCGGCATCCTTGCTGCCGTAGGTCTCGCGCAGCTTCGGCTTGACGACCTTGCCGCCGGCGTTGCGCGGCAGCTCGTCGATGATGACCAGGTCCTTGGGATGCTTGAAACGGGCCAGGTTCTCGTTGAGGTGGGGTTCCAGTTCGGCCAGCGTCAGATCGGTGACACCCTCGGCGAGGACGACGACGGCGACGGGCACCTCGCCCCATTTCTCGTGGGCGCGACCGATGATGGCCGCCTCCATGATCGCCGGGTGGCTGTAGAGCACGTTCTCGACCTCGGCGCAGTAGATGTTCTCCCCGCCGGAGATGATCATGTCCTTGGCGCGGTCGACGACGAAGAGGAAACCGTCCTCATCCTCACGGACAAGGTCGCCGGAGTGGAACCACCCGCCGCGGAACGCTTCTGCGGTCGCTTCGGGCTTGTTCCAGTAACCCTTCATCAGGTTGGGTCCGCGGTAGACGATCTCCCCCACCTCGCCGGGCTTCACGTCGTTCATCAGCGGGTCGACGATGCGCGCGGTCACGGCCGGCACCACCTTGCCGATCGAACCCTTCTTACGCAGTGCGTCTTTGCCCTCGAGGATCGTCGTCACCGGGGACATCTCGGTTTGCCCGAACGCGGTCATGTTGAGCGCCTCGGGGAATGCCTCCCCCATGGCGTTGAGGACGGTATCCGACGCCGGGGCTGCACCCCAGCTGATGTTGCGCAGACGAAGCTCTCGCGGACGGGCCTTCTGGGCCGCGCACACCGCCTGCCACTGCGCGGGCACCATGAACACCGAAGTGGTGCCTTCTCTTTCGAGGGTGTCGAGCATGGCGTCGGGGTCGAAGGCGCCCAGCGGGTGGATGACGGCGCGGATGCCGCGGTAGAAGACCGGGGCGAAGGCGGCCAGGCCGGCGATGTGGAACATCGGCGGCACCACCGATGCGACGTCATCGGCGTCCGCATTGGCGGTGGTGGCCATCGTGGTCACCGCCTGGGCGTGGAAGTTCTGATGGGTCAGCATGGCGCCCTTGGGCTTTCCGGTGGTGCCCGAGGTGTACATGATCGCCGCGACGGTGTCTTCGGGGACGTCGACGGCCGGCAGGTCCGCATCACCCTGGGCGAGAAGGCCTTCGTACTCGAGGTGCTGCGGGTTCTCGCTGCCGTCGACGACGATCAGGGTGTCGATCCCGCCGGTGGACGCAGAGACGGCGTCGGCCAGGGGTGCGAGGAGTTTCTCGGTCACGATGACCTTGGCGCCGCTGTCCGAGACGAGGTAGGCGACCTCGGCGGGGCTCATGCGGATGTTCACCGGAACCGGGATCGCGCCGATCAGCGTCGCACCGAGGACGGCCTCGACGTACTCGGTGCGGTTGAGCAGCACCATCAGGATGCGATCACCGAACTGCACGCCGAGTCGGCTCAGCGCCGCGCCGAAAGCCCTCGACCGGTCGTCGAGTTGCTTCCATGTCGTGGACTTGTCCAGATAGGTGATCGCCACCTTGTCCGGCGTCATGAGCGCATGCCGGTGAACCTGGTTGTTCCAGTGATTACGGCGCGAGCGATACGGCTCGGTGGTCAGATCGGCGGTGGCTTCGTACGTTGCGGTCATTCACTGGCTCCCGTGTCGATCGTGCGATGCTCGACATTGTTGCCTGCATCACAGTTGTCTGCGTCACACCCTACGCAGACTCGACGGGTTGCTCGTGAGCTTTCGGCGGGTCAATCGGACAAACCGGCGTCCTTGCTGCCGAAGCGCTGTCGCAGCACGGGTTTCGTCACCTTGCCACCGGCGTTGCGCGGCAGCTCGTCGACGATCACGAGGTCCTTGGGGTGCTTGAACCGTGCCAGGTTCTCGTTCAGATGTGGCTCCAATTCGGCCAGGTTCAGGTCGTCGACGCCGTCGGCGAGGACGACGACGGCGACGGGCACCTCGCCCCACTTCGGGTCCGCTCGTCCGATGACCGCTGCCTCGGCAATGCTCGGGTGGCCGTAGAGGACGTTCTCGACCTCGGCGCAGGAAATGTTCTCCCCGCCGGAGATGACCATGTCCTTGGCGCGGTCGGTCCTTGGCGCGGTCGACCACGAAGAGGAACCCCTCCTCGTCCTGACGGACCAGATCGCCGGAGTGGAACCAGCCGCCGCGGAAGGCGTCGGCGGTTTCGTCGGGCTTGTTCCAGTACCCCTTCATCAGGGTCGGGCCGCGATAGACGATCTCCCCCACCTCACCGGGCTCGACGTCGTTCATGAGCGGATCGACGATCCGTGCGGTCACGGCCGGCACCACCTTGCCGATCGACCCGATCTTGCGCAGCGCGTCCCGGCCTTCGAGGATGCAGGTCACCGGTGACATCTCGGTCTGCCCGAACGACGTCATGTTGAGTACGCCGGGGAATGTCTCGTTGATGGCGTTGAGCACGGTGTCCGACGCGGGCGCCCCGCCCCAGCTGAGGTGCCGCAGTCGGAGGGCATGCCGGTCAGCGCAGTCTCGGTGACGACGACGTCCGCGCCGCTGTCGGTCATGAGGTAGGCCATCTCGCCGGGACTGTTACGGATGTTCACCGGTACTGCGATCGCGCCGATGAGGGTCGCTCCCAGGATCGCCTCGGCGTATTCGGTGCGATTCAGGAGTGCCATCATGACCCGGTCGCCGAATCCCACGCCGCGTCGGCTCAACGCTGCGGCGAACGCACGGGACCGCTCCTCGATCTGCTTCCACGTGCGGGTCTCGCCGAGGAAGGTGAGCGCGGGCTCGTCGGGGGTCATCTGCGCGTGCCGGCGGACCTGGTTGTTCCAGTGGTTGCGGCGTGAGCGGTGGGGCTCGGAGGTCAGGTCGGTGATGGCCTCGGCGATTGCGGTCATTTCGGCCTCCCAATGGCGGCGGACACCCGTTGTCCGACTTGTCGTACCGAGTCATCACCCTAGGCCGTGAACCGTGCGGAAAGCGCTGTGCAGCCGATGATTTGCTCCTATGGAAGAGTTAGCCCACTCCTATGGCACCGGGTCTCGTCCGTCGCGACCCGAACGTCGCCACCCGAATAGGGATCAGTACCCGCCACCCGCTCGGTGGTGTAGCCACTCGCGGACATGAGGGTCACGTGTCAGCGTTGCGGCACGCTCGTAGTGGTGCCGTGCGGCGGCCGTCGCGCCGTTGCGGAACAGCAGATCCGCACGAGTGGCGTGGAACGGCTGGAAGTCGTCGAGATCGTGCTCCGACTCGAGTTGGTCGAGCAAGGCCAGACCTTCGGCCGGTGACCCCGCGCGCCCCACGATCGCCGCGTGAGCCACCCGTGCACCCAGGGTCGGGGTGACGGCGACGAGCGCGGTCGACAGTGACCGGAGGGCGTCCCAGGCGACGACACCGGTGCGTGCGCGATCGGTGTGCACCGACTGCATCGCGGCCTCGAGCTGGAACCGTCCCATCGGTGCGTCGAGGGAGGCGGCACGATGCAGCATCGCCTCGCCCTCGCGGATCAGGTCTCTGTTCCACCGGTCGGTGTCCTGCTCCTCCAGAGGGACGAACGGTCCGGTACGGGCGGGCGCCCGTGACAACGAGAACGCGATGAGAGCGGCCAGGCCCCATGCCTCGGGTTCGTCGTCGAGGAGATCGGCGAGCGTCACCGCCAGATACAGCGCCTCCCCGGCCATCGAGTCGACAGCGCCGGTGCCAGAACCGTTCGTCTCGTTCCAGGCGATGGCGAAGCACCCGTAGACCGCCTCGAGTACTGCCGAGAGGCGTGCCGGCATCGCGGCGCGGTCGGGCACGACGAAGGGGATGTGGGCGTCCCGGATGCGTCGCTTCGCGCGTACGAGACGCTGTGCCATGGTCGCAGGCGCCACCGCGAACGCCGCGGCGACATCGGCTGCCTCGAACCCGAGCACCGCCTGCAACATCAGCGGTGTCCGGATGGCGGGGTCGATCGCCGGGTGCGCACAGGTGAACAGCAGCTCGAGACGCTTGTCGCCGATGGCATCGGGGTCGAGTTCGTCGAAGGGTGTCACGCTGACCTCCCCCACTGCGTCGGCCCGGTCGTCGAGTTCGGTCGACTTCCGATGTGCCGCGGACTTCCAGACGTCGCGCTGATGGTTACGGGCAACGGAGAGCAGCCACGCGGCGGGATTCTCGGGTGTGCCGTTCACCGGCCACGTGCTCAGCGCGCGTTCGAAGGCGGTCGCCAATGCGTCCTCGGCGAGTGCGAGGTCGCCGGATGCCGCGGCGAGAAATCCGACCAGCCGCGAATACGATTCGCGTGCGGCATGATCGGCGGCGGCGTGCGCCCCGCCCCGGGTCGTGGGTTCCCCGGTCATCGGTTGGGCGTCATTTGTTGGGGGTCCAGACCCCGTTCATGGTGTACGTCGCACCGGGACGGATCTCGATGACGCCCCACTCGATCGGAGGCGCCTGACGAGCCCACTCGATGGCCGTGTCCAGGTCGGCGACATCGATGATGATCGTTCCGCCGAGCTGCTCCTTCGTGTCTGCGAAGGGTCCGTCCTGAACGACGAGCTCGCCGTCGACCTTCCGGATCGTCGTGGAGGCGGTCGAGTGCCGCAGCACTTCGGCACTCACGAGGACGCCGGCATCCTGCAGCGCACGGGTGTAGGCCGAGAATGCGGCCTGACCGGCCTGGATGGCTTCGTCGCCGAGCGTCGAGGCGTCGTGCTCGGGGTAGTGCAGCAAGAGTGAGTAGTGCATGGTCGACCTCCTGATCACGAGGACCGGCCTTCGGTCCGTGTGAGGAGATGACGAGCGTGCGACCCGTCGATCGACAGCCTACGACCGATGGCTCACTTCCCGCGCCGATCCGCCCGGACTGCGGCATCCGGCCACATCGGCGGGCACGGTGTCCCCGGCGTGGTAGCCAACTCGAAATGCCACCACTCGTTGAGGAACGTCCGGCACAACCCCCACCGGTGACCGTGGCGTTCGAGCCAGGCTGCACCCTCCCACGGACCGACGTCGACCGCCTTGCCCCGAACGTGCGGCGACTCCTCGGCGGGCAGGACCCAGCGTCGGGCGGCCTCGGGACTGCCATAGGTGGCGATCGCGTTCCGCCAGAGCTGCCGTTGCTCGGCGTCGGACCGTTTCCCCGAGGTGATCCAGATCGGAATCCCCTGCGCCCGAGCCTCATTCGAGGCGAATGTGTACGACGCGGCGAGGCCGGGAACGAGGCCTTCCGTCCCGGGGGCCAGGACCGCGGGCGCTGCCGCGGCCGACCCGACGCCGACCACGGCACCCGCAACAGCGCCCGCGGCGAGTGCGGCACACGTGAGTCTGGACGCGAGATTGCTCATCGGACCAGTAAACCGCACGCGGACCTTCGAGCGGGCCATGCATCATTCTCTTCCACCGTTCGGCGCCGGTCTGCAATCGTGGAGCCATGGCCATCACGGGTGCACACGTCATCATCTACAGCAACGACGCCGACGCGGACCGGGCGTTCTTCCAGAACGTCCTCGAGTATCCGCATGTCGACGCGGGGCACGGTTGGCTGATCTTCAGGTTGCCGCCCGCCGAGCTCGCGGTGCATCCCACCGACGGCGAGACCCGCCACGAGCTGTACCTGATGGCCGACGACCTGCAGGAGACGATGGCGAAGCTGGCCGAATCCGGCGTCGAGTTCGACGAGGTCACCGATGAAGGGTGGGGCGTTCTCACCGGATTCCGGTTGCCGGGAGGCGCGTCGATCGGACTGTACGAGCCGCGTCATCCGCGCGCGACCGAACTCTGAGAGGACCCGCTCGTCAGTCTTCCTTGATCGCGGCGAGCTGGATCAGGTTTCCGCAGGTGTCGTCGAAGACCGCCACTACCGCGGTACCGATGTCGGTCGGTTCCTGAGTGAAGACGACACCGTGTTCCCGGAGGCGTCGGTACTCGGCCTCGACATCGTCGACGGTGAACTGCGCCAACGGGATTCCGTCTTCGACGAGCGCGTCCCGGTAGGGTTTCACCGCCGGATGCCCGGCCGGCTCCAGCAGGAGTTCGGCGCTGTCGGGCGCCTCCGGTGATCTGACGGTGAGCCACCAGGTGTTCTCCCCCATGGGGATGTCGTGGTGTTTGGTGAAGCCGAGTACGTCGGTGTAGAAACTCAGCGCCTTGCGCTGGTCGTCGACGAAGCTCGAGGTCAATGTGATTCGCATGTCATGCCTTTCGTGTCGGCGGCCACCGTTTGGTGATCTCTGCCAGCGGCGCCGGATCGAAGTAATGGAACTTGGCGCGCCCGCGTTTCTCGGTATGGACCAGTCCGGCGGCCTCGAGTACCCCGAGATGCTGCGAGATGGCCTGTCGGGTCAGGCTGAGGCCCCGCTTCGTGGTGAGTCGTCCGCAGATCTCGAACAGCGTCTGACCGTCGCGGTCGGCGAGTTCGTCGAGGATCGCACGCCGCGTCGGATCGTCGAGAGCATGGAACACGTCGGCCACACCTGACAATAGGCAACACGACATCGGCGAGTCGCCTGCCCGCGATGACCAGCTTCCGCATGAATCGGGACTGGTTCGGCGTCGACTCCAGTCACGCCGCGCCGCGGATGTCTGAGCTGATCCGGGTGATCCGCGCCTTCCTCACCGCCGAGAACGGTGAACCCATCACGTTCGATGGTCGCTTCTACTCGATCGATGCCGATGTACGCGCCCCGGTGTTCGGGGCACTCGACATACCCATCCTCATCGGCGCGTTCAACAAGTACATGGTGCGGACGGTCGGCCGGGACGCCGACGGCATCCTCGGCCACGGCATCTTCACCGACCGCTGGTGGTCAGAGGCGGTTGCACCCGAACTCGCCTTCGGGGCAGCGGATTCCGGACGATCGGTCGACGACATCACCCGTTGGGGATGGGTCATCACCGCCGTCGACCACGACGATCCCGAGGCCGCGATCGCCGCCGCACGCCGCCAGATCGCCTTCTACCTCACGGTCAAGACCTACGACCCGCTGGTCGAACTGCATGGCTGGCAGGACGAGGTCGCAGCCATCCGCCGGGCCTTCCGTGAGGCGCCGACGACGATCGGCGACCATGTTTCCGACGACATGCTGTGGTCGATCGCGATCTGCGGGGACACCGCGCAGGCGAGCGAGATGCTCGGCAAACGCACCGATCTTCCCGACGTCGGATTCCTGTCGTGCCCCAGCTTTCTCGTCGGGCGCAGGGCACGTGCACGATTCAACGACGCCGCGATCGGTTTTGCCGGCGACCGACTCGCCGCGATTGGGTAGACTCGACTTGTATTACTGGGTTTGACAACTGGGTGTATCAGATCGGCCAGGGGCTCAGATCCGGTTCGGCCATCGCGCTCACTTCGGGTGCGTCGGTGGTTACGCAAGAGGAAGGCGCCCATGACCAAGCCCGTCAACCTGGCTCCCATGATGGTCCCCGCGACCACGACCGGTGCGATCCGGTCCCCCAAAACCGCTGAGCTGGTGGCACGCACCCTGCGCCGGATGATCGTCGACGGTCAGCTCAAGGAGGGCGACTTTCTTCCCCACGAAGCGGATCTCATGGCGCACTTCCAGGTGAGCCGCCCGACGCTGCGTGAAGCGGTCCGTGTCCTCGAGTCCGAGCGCCTCGTCGAGGTGCGTCGCGGCTCCCGTACCGGTGCCCGGATCCGTGTCCCCGGCCCCGAGATCGTCGCGCGTCCCGCAGGTCTCCTGCTGGAGCTGTCCGGGACGACGATCGCCGAGGTGATGCGGGCCCGCGAGGTCATCGAACCCGCTGCCGCTGAAATGCTCGCCGAGACCGGCAACACCGAGGCGTTCGACGAACTCCAGTCGATCATCGACAACCAACTCAAGGACGCATACGAAGACGGCACCATGGCCCAGGCGTCGGTCTGGTTCCACCGCCGCATGATCGAGCTGTCCGGCAATTCGGCGATGGCGATGATCTCCGGCATGCTCCACGAGATCGCCGAGCGTCACATCGCCAGCACCATCCACGACGGCCCGATGCCGCGCTCGCAGTACACCAAGCTCATCCGCTCGTACCAGAAGCTCGTCGACCTCGTCCGCGCCGGCGACGGCACCGAGGCCGCCGCCCACTGGCAGCGTCACATGAAGAACTCCAACAAGGCCCTTCTCGCCGGACACGAGAACACTCGCGTCCGGGATGTCATGGACTGACCTCCGCTGGTTGAGCAGGCGACGAGCGCAGCGAGGAGCCGTGTCGAAACCACTCGCCGAGCTGACCTCGATACGGTCCTCGGGAAGTCCCTCGGACCTACTCGGCCGGCGGGGCTCAGATACCCAACTCGGCCAGGCGGATTCGTAGGTTCTCCGGATCGGTGAACTCGATCGTCGCCATGCCGAGGTCAGCTGCCGGCGGCAGGTTCTCGGCGAAGTCGTCGATGTACACGACCTCCGAGGCCTCGCAATCCAGGCGACGCAGCAACTCCCGGTAGATCAGCGGATCCGGTTTGCGCACCCCGACATCCGCGGAGTTGAGGACGAAGGCGAAGTGGTTGAGCGGCAGCGTCGTCGCCAGGTGTTCCCGGTTCTCGGCGACGTTGTTGGTCAGCACGGCGAGGGTGTAATGCTCGCTGAGTTCGGCGACGAGGTCGAGCATGGGTTGGCGGAGCGTGCGGGTGTCGGCCATCGCGGCGCCGAGGCGTCGGATCTCGATCTCGACGCCGTGCTCCGCCCGGACCCGAACGCAGACACCCTTGAGGTAGTCACGAACCGACAGTTCCCCGCGTTCCACCTTCGAGATTTCCTCGTCGCCGCGGATGTAGCGATCGAGAGCGGTCTCGGGAAGCCCGAGTTCATTGCTGTACCGGCGCAGTCCGGACAGCGGCGACTCGGTGAGGACCCCTGACCAGTCGAAGACGACGGCACGGATCGCCGCTGTCATGGTGCTGGGTGTGCTCATCCCGGATTCGACACCAGCGCAGCTTGGTCGGCCGATCCCGAGTTCGAGAACCGTGATGGTTCCGGCGGATCCGTCGACCTCGACCAGGGCGCCGTTCGGGATGCGCGACGCCGCGACCTGGGTGTCGACGACGCACGCGACGCCGAACTCACGAGCGACGACGGCGGCGTGCGACATGACGCCGCCGATGTCGGTGACGACCGCCGCGACGTGTCCGAACAGCGCGGTGTATCCGATGTCGGTGACGTGGGCGATCATGACCTCGCCCGGTTCGACGTCGTCGATGGTGTGCGGCTCCACGATTCGCGCGCGGCCGACGATCTTGCCGCCGCAGATTCCGATACCGTCGAGCTTCTCCCCCGCCTCGAGCGGCTTGAGTACCTCGGCGGCCTGCCACTTCTCGGCGAAGATGGGCGGCATGTGCAGCTGTTCGAGCTTCTCGCGCTCGGCCTTCCGGCGCGCGATGGTTTCGCGAACACCCTCGGGTGGGTCGATGAGGACGCCCAGAGTGAGGTGGAACAGCTCGTCGAGGGCATCGATGCGGCCCTGAGCGGTGAGGCGACGGCCCTGTTCACGCACCAGGCGGCGCATGATCCAGGTGAGGCGGACGCACCGGTCCCGGTTCTGTTCACGCTGCCGGAGCAGCTTGGCCGCGATCTTCTGCGGCACCGATAGTTTGCGGGGTGCGCCAGACAGGCGATTCCTCGTTTACGCGAAGCGGGTCGGACAAGCTATGACGGGCCCTACGAACTGACTAGACAGCGGCGAAACTCGCGCTTCGGGGCTTGACCCTTCGGGATTGATGTCGCGTGCGAGCTTGCTCCGGCGCAACGACATCAGCCGAGGTCGTCCGGCCCGATCGAAGTCGCACGCGAAACTTCATCTCGGGCGGCTTGGCGACCCTTCTCACCAGGCCCTTCGTGGCTCGTCGCTGACGCTCCTCGCACCTCAGGGAGCAGGAACTCCGCCGTCGCTGACGCTCCTCGCACCTCAGGGAGCAGGAACTCCGCCGTCGCTAACGCTCCTCGCACCTCAGGGAGCGGAAGGCTGACCTCGATACGTCCCTCGGCTAGCGCCTCAGGACTACTCGGCCAGCGGAAGTAACCGCGGTGGAGCCGTGTCGAAGCCAGCCGGACCGCTCAAACCGCGGCCGGCTTGTACGCCCCGTGGAACGTCATGGGTACGTGATGCCGGAGCGTCGCGATGGCAACCGGGCCGTCGCTCGGACGGTCGGCCTTCAGCACAATCAACCGGGATCGCTTGTCCGACGGGCGGTGCTCGAGGCTGAGCAACCAGCCGCGACCCTCGCCCGGATTCTCGGGGTCCTCGGCGAACAGCGGCTCACATACGGTGTTGCCCGGTGTGGTGTATCGATCCTGGGCGCCGGTCGTCGTGTCGACGGTGGTTATCGAGTCGGGGTCGCCACCACGCACCGACGCTTCGGCCAAGTACGTGTAGCGGTGCGTCGTGGTGACGAACCGCGGATCCACCTGAGGGAACTCGCATCCGAGCTCGTTCAACGGATCGCGCGTGACCGCCTGGGTGTTGCGATTGATCCGCAATCTGGTGAGTGTGCCGCCGAACGCGGGTCCGGCCTTCTCGCGGAAGTTGCAGAGGAAGTTGTTCCACTGGGTCCAGCCGCCGGTCGCGTCGTGGGCGACGATGTCGACGACGGTCTCGGGCCCGGATTCGTACGCGTTCGCGACGTGGAAGTGGAAGAGCGAATCGTATTCGATGCGTGTGGGTTTCCCGCCGTCACGCGGGACCAGCACGATGGTGGTGCCCAACTCCGGTTTGTACGACAGGGCTTCGCCGAACGGTCGCATGCCCAGCGCAACCGGGATGGGCCGGCTCACGACGAGCGGGCCGAGCACGAACACGAGATGGCGCTCGGTCAAGGCGAAGTCGTGGACGAAGCCGAGTTTCGGGATCGGCACCGTACCGACGTTGTGCAGATGTCGGGACTTGTCGAGCCGGTAGCAGCGGATCATCGGACGCGGGAAGAAGTCCAGGCCGAAGTTGAAGACGTCACCGGTACGCGGGTCGATCTTCGGATGTGCGGAGAATGCGCCGATGCGCTTCAGCGCGCCGTCGAAGGATTCGCTGCCGTGCGTCTCGAGTGTCTCGGCGTCGAGGCGGTGGGGTCGTCCGCCTTCCCAGAGCGTGTACAGCACGTCGTCGTGGACGAGAACGCTGGTGTTGGAGAGGTTCTCGGGAAACTTCAGCGCGTTGGCCAGCGGACCGCCGACGCGTTGGGTGTTGAACCCTTTCGGTGGGAGTTTCGTCTCGTTGGCGCGCTTCATGCTCCGCGTGCGGACGTACCGATTGCGGTAATGGATGCGGTCGGGCGAGATGTCGAATCGGGACACCATGCCGTCGCCGTCGAAGATATGCGTCATCGGGTGCCCACCGATCTCGAAGCGACCGGGCCCGATGCGGAACAGTGCGCCACGCAGAGAGGACGGGATCTGGCCCTCGATGTCGTCGACCTCGTAGTCGAACTCTTCGTGCTGGGAATCCCACGGGGATTCGCCGCCGGTTTCGCGCGAACTGGTCCGAGTCAGGTCTGATACAGACATGACTGAAGCGTCTCACGTGTGAGACAAATTCCGCAAGAGTGTTTCACCAGGAGTAATCTACGATGTCGGCATGACGAGCGGAGAAGACCTCACGAGCGCGGCACGGGCCGTGGCTCGTCGCGTCGGGGTCGGCGCGCTCACACTCGCCGCGGTGGCCAAGGAGGCCGGCATCAGCCGCGCCACCATCTACCGCCGGTATGCCTCACGCGACCAACTGATCTCGGCCATCGTCTCCTCCGAACTGGATGCGTTGGAACGGGTGATGTTGAGCCGCCTCAGATTTACCGACGACCCGCGGGACACGATCTACATGCTTGTCCGTGAGGTCCTCGACTACAACGCCGGCAACGAGCTGGTGCAGGCCGCACTGCGCTACGACGCGGGGTCGCTGACGCCGTGGTTGATCCGCCGCGAGGGCCATCCGACCCTGATCGACATCGTCACCGACCGCGCTCTCGCGTTCATCATCGAGTCACCGATCGCGCGGTACCTGTCCCCCAGCCCCGACGCCGCCGTCGAGTTCATGGTCAGCGCGGTGTGTGCCGAGTTGCTGTCGCCCGCCCGGTTCCTCACCCACGCCGACATCGCCAACCGCATCACCGACGCCATCTACCGGCCGCACCCCGAGACCGCCTGACCCGAGACTCTCCGGCGAGACGGCAGACGCCTTGGCAAGGCGCCTACGGGGTCGTCTACGCGCGTGCCGTCCCAAGGTAGGCCTCCTCGATTCGCTCGATGTCGGTCGACAGCACGGCGGCCGAATCCTCCAGCCCGACTTCGCCGTGGACCAGCACGACGGCCCGGTCGGCGATGTCGAGGGCGAGCCGCACGTGCTGCTCGACCAGGACGACCGCGGTGCGGTCCGCGTCGGCGACCTGGCGCAGAACCGGGAGGATCGACTCGACGACGATGGGCGCCAACCCCATGCTGAGCTCGTCGATGAGCAGCACCCTCGGGTTCTGCAGCAGCGCACGGGCGATGGCGAGCATCTGCTGTTCTCCGCCGGACAGGTCACCGGCGGACACCGTCAGGCGTTTGGTCAGTGACGGGAAGTGGCCGAGTACGGTGTCGACGGCCTCCGCACGCGCCCGTCCCCGCAGACGTGTCGCCAGGTGCAGGTTCTGGCGGGTGGTCAGACGGCGGAACAGCGCCCGGTCGTCGGGCACGAGGACAAGTCCGGCGCGGACGGCCGCGCGGGCGTCGCCCGGTTTCACCGACTGTCCGGCGACGGTGACGTCACCGCCGAGACGCGGTAGCAATCCGGCCAGGGTCGTCAGCAGGGTCGTCTTCCCGGCACCGTGCTTTCCGATCCCGACTACATGCGTGTGGTGACCGGGGAGATCGAGCGTCTGGCGACGGCGTCGGAGGGCCTTGGCGAGCGCAGTCATCTGTTCACCACGCAGGTGCGGCGCCTGTTGGAGCCCGGCCTGGAACAAGGCGATCTGCGCACTGATCATCCGGTGGAGTTCCTGGCCCAGATGGTGGCGGCGATCTACCTGTCGACGATGCGCTACTGGCGGATCGACCCCGACCTCGATATCACCGAAACCTTCGAGCGGGCAGGGAGATACGCGGCCGAGTCGATAGTGCCGCGCTGAGGGTCACTCGCCGGTCGGTCGTGGGACCGACGTTTCCCAACGAGTACGACGCTCGTCGTCGGTCTGCTCCCACCACGGAGTACCTCGCTCCCCCAACGCGACCTTCGCGGCCTGGACGCCGGCTCGCGATTCGGGGGCACCCTGTGTCCGTTTCACGTCCCGTCGCCAGGCCATGAGGATCGACTGCAGTTCGGACCGTCGCTCGTCCGGGATGAGCGGATCCGTCGCACGCCACTTGCGACCGTTGATCACCACGTAGTGGCCGTCGGGGGTGTGCTCCGGATCCGTCATAGGTCCAAGGTGCCATGAACACGAGATTCTCCGCCGCAACCATTGTTCTGCGCCATCAGCAGCTATATCCTTTAGCTATGGCTACAGCCTATAGCTCATCGCGAAAGTCCGATCGTCGGCAGACGACTATCGACGAGGCTGTCGGCCATGCTCGCGACATCATCGCCGAGCAGGGAGCGGGAGCGGTGTCCATCTCCGAGATCGCTCGGCGGATGCAGATGCGACCCCCGTCGCTCTACAAGTACTTCCCGTCGCTGAACGCCTTGTACGACATGCTGTTCGAGATGGGAAATGTCGAGCTGAGTCGGTACGTCGATGACGCACGACTCAGCCGTGAGCCCGGGTTGGATCAACTGCTCGAACAGTCACGGGCGATCATCCGCTGGTCGATGACCGAACCGGGCCTGGCGGCGCTGTTGTTCTGGCGGCCGGTTCCCGGTTTCGAGCCGAGCGAGGCGGCGTTCGCTCCGGCGCGGGCGATCGTCGACAAAGCTCGGGAGGACCTGACCACCGCGGTCGCACGCGGTGAACTGAGTCCAGCTGGCGACTCCGAGGCTGCCTTGCGCCTCCTCACATCGGTCGTCTCGGGCATCGGTTCGCAGCAGATGTCGAATGAACCGGGCGCGACCTACGAATCCGGTTCGTACACGCGGTTACTCGACGACGCCCTGCAGATGTGGGTGCGTCACTATTCGCCCTGAGCGAATCTCGGGGCACTCAGGAAGGAACATCATGCGTCAGGATCTCACCAGCGACTCGGTGTCGCGCCACATCGACGCGAGCCCCCAAGAGCTGTACGACATCGTCTCCGACGTCACGCGCACACCCGAGTTGTCCTCGGAGATAGCGGATGTGAAGTGGCTCGACGGGGCGACTGGTCCGGCCGTAGGAGCGCGATTCCGGGCCCGCAACAGCGCCGGCCGCGGACCGGACTGGTTCAACAAACCCGTCATCACGGTCGCCGATCGTGGGCGTGCGTTCGCCTTCGAACGGACGGAGTGGATCGGCGGCACTCTGCGGTGGAGTTACCGCTTCGAGCCTGACGCGACGGGCACGACCGTCACTGAATCGTACGAAGTGACCGAGCCGCTCAACGCATTCGGGTGGTTCCTGATCGGCACGCTCTACGGCCTCAAGGACCGGAAGACCGATCTGCGGCAGGGTATGACGGAAACCCTCGAACGGCTGGCGGTGATGGTCCGGCAGCCGGCGTAATGGTCAAATTCTCGTCACGGCGCAGCCGACGAAGGCCTCGACATCGTCTGGCGCATCGGTCATCGCGCTGATCTCGGCAAGCACAACGACCTGTTCGTCCGAAAACACCGGGATGGCCTTGGGAGAGGTTTCCTCGAGTGTCTCCTGCGCCCACGTGGCGAACCGCGACCAGCCAACCTTGCCGTCGGCAGCTCTGTACAAGTTCAGGATCAGCTCATCTCGTGCGGTTTCGCGTCGGAAAGCTTCTTCGACGTCGATGATGATCTCCTCGTCGATGCCGAGTCCGTCTTGCAGTTGGTCCGCGAGCGGCAGCAACTGCCGAGGTGCCATCAGGAGCCGGGACCAGCGGTCTCCGAAATGGTCCGAGAGCACGCCCCATTGTGCTGAAAGCGGCCATGGACGTCCGGGGTAGGCATCATCCAAGTACCGTGCCTCGAGCCACTTCGGCCGGTAAAAGCCGCCGATGAGCAGGCGGGCGTCATCGTTCACGACGCTGTGGGCGGTGCACGGATAGAGTTCGCCAGCCTGCAACTCCAGGCCCGAAAAGCCCCTCATGCAACCGTCGACATACGTTTCGTTGCACCTGACGAACATCGTGCCGATCACTTCCTGTTGGAGTCAGCTATCGAAGGTTCCTGCCCGCACCTCGGCGTCGTCACCGAGAGGGCGTCGCACTGACCATCGAACGGTGAGCTTGCTAGCGGACATCTTCCACTCACCTGATTCCACAACGTACTTGTCGTCGTACTCCCCTGTCATCAGGGTTTCGGTGCGGTCCAGCAGATTGACCTGACGGAACTCCAGCGTCCACCGCCCCGTCGCTGTGGTCTCGGAGGTCAGGATGAGTTCGGGATGGTGGCCGTGGTGCATGTCGAAGATGACGTACTGGCCGTCGACTTGGTGGAGCGCCACCTGCCCGAAGATCTTTGCCATGGGCTCCGCGTCGTCGAAGGTTCCGAGCGGTCCGTAGTCGATGCGTGCTCCCTCGGCAATGAAACAACCGCGGAAGCCGTTGACGTCCTTGGCATCACAAGAACGCCAGTAACGGTGCTTGAGTTGCTTGATCGCCTCGATGTGGGCGAGGTCGTCGAGGCGATGGGTGGGGTCGGAGTCCATGAGTTCACAGTAGAACTAGGAGAGGCCACATCGATGGCTTCCATGATCAACCCACGGACATGTCCGGGACGGACGGATCCGATAGGCCGGGCAGGGACGGGACTGGCTCCGTGATCTATCGATGAGCACATCAGCAATGGTCGACATCGGCCACCGCGATTCAGGAGCCCAGACCGAAGTGACCACTTGCGATTCGGTCGGATTGACTAAATGCGTCCCAAAACAAATATGCGGACTTAACCTTTGCTACTCGAATGGGTACGACTCGAGTATCCGTTGGATCTCTTCCTGAGTCCGCGTGGCCCAGTCGGAGGACAGCTCACCCATCCATCGCCGCCATAGTGGGAACCACAGTCGCCTGGTGTCGCGCATAGACTCGTAAGCCGGATTCGACAATGCAACACTGCCCGCGTGAGCGCGCACAATCTCGTCCATCACCGCGTATAGAACATCTTCAACGTTCTCCGAGACTGTTTCGGCGACAGGGTGACCCCTTTCGCGGACCTCGAATCTAAAGGTCCCACCGGGGTCAACACTCAAGAATCCGTTGGGATCATCGGCAGACTCACCTGGGAGTTCCGACTTGCGTACCTTCCGCCCACTGATGGCCTCGAAGCGTTTGACCACCTCATGCAGGCTCTCCTCGAGAACGTTCGGAGCGAACCGACGCCGGTCGTCATAATCCGCCATCGAACATCCTTTCATTGACTAGTCGCAGACAGCCCTCTCGGCGGAGGGTTTTCACCGAATCGGGGAGCGCGTATTGAATGCCGCCACCGGGCTGCCCGAACGCAGGTGCGGTAACACCCGACTTTACCTGCCTCCGCTAGGCGTAGGAGCTCCTCTGGGCGTCGGTGTTCCGGTTGGTCGGAGGACGTTGCTTCGACGCTGCTTCGAGGGTCACGTGGAAATGCGGGAGCTCGGTGCAATCGATGACTGCCGGATCTGAAGGTCTCTTCTTCTTGTCCATACCGTTAACCCTTCGGTGTCACCACAGTCAGGATGTGTTGTCCAGGAGCCGTTCGCGAACCAACACGTGAGCGTTGCCTTGAAAGACGGTGACCTAATCCCGCGACGGACCGCTTTCAGACGGAGCGGGGCGCGACCTTCACGTCGTACGACGGGTCAAGTGGCCGAGAGCCTGTGTGCGTACCCACTCATTATCGTCGCGCGTTAGTTCGCGAAGCAGTTCGACACTCAGCTTCGGATTGCGCGCGATAGCAGCGCGGATTCGCGGGTTCGCATCGGAGACCAGGAGCCGCGCAATGGAGTCGTTCTTGCCCGCAGCGCGTCGCATCGCTACCCAGAACCTGACGTCAGGGTCATCATCGTCAGCAAGGGCACAGAGAACCTCATCCGGTGAAGTCTTGTTTTGGGCTACAAGCGCCCGAAACTCGGGGTGGGCTGCGATGACCTCTAACCAGACTTCTGTCGGCGCTTCATCGTGAATAGCCCGATCGTGGTCGTCCGGGTCTTCGCTGTCCCATAGTGCAAGGTATTCGGCAACGGACTCGATCAATTCAAATCCTTCCATGGTATGAGCTTGCCCACCGGTCCCTTTCATCTGCGTCGACGATCCAGCGCACTCCGCGACCATCCTCTTCGAAAACCTCCTACACAACTCTTCCGTGGCCCGCTGTGTCACGTGACCACCAGAGCCCATCCGTCTTACTCTGATCGTAAGAATGCCCACCCAATTTCTTAGTCTTGGCTGCCCCTCTTTGGTGATCTCCCAGAGCTTTTGCTCCGGCGTCGATTGCTCGGAACCATGGCGGAGGATGTCGATCCTGGTCATACGGTCAACTCCGCGTGTGTTCGGCCGCGGATGTAGTGATTGCGCTGGCCCATCGTTAAATCCGTGCGGGGTTGCACGACCTGAATCGCCCCGGGTTTGCTGGAGGCTCGGTTAGTTGGCTCCAGCGTTTGCGGGGACCGGGTTCTCACGGTAGCTGGTGACGGTGTGGGTCGACCAGTAGGCGCTCTCGTACTCGACCGGCGGGACGTGTCCGATCTCGCCGTGCAGGCGGCGGTGATTGAACCAATCGACGTACTCAGCGACGGCGATCTCGACCTCGCCCACACCTGCCCAGCCGCCTCGCGGGCGCATCACCGGGTTACGGATGCATTCGGCTTTGAACAACGAGTTGAACGCCTCAGCCATCGCATTGTCGTATGAATCCCCTTTGGAGCCAACCGAAGTCACCGCTTCGGCCTCGGCCAATCGTTCGGTGTAGCGGATGGCTCGATACTGCACTCCGCGGTCGGAGTGGTGGATCAGCCCGGCCACGTCCTGGCCGGCACGCGAACGCGCCCACAATCCCATGTTCAGGGCATCAAGGGCGAGGCT
>NZ_JALPSY010000021.1:0-91301 GCF_023218005.1 Gordonia sp. C13 | reverse complement strand
CGCCTCGGACCTACTCAACCAGCGATGGGGCGGCTTGCGCCGCGGTCCTTCTCAACCAGCGATGGGACGGCTTGCGCCGCGGTCCTTCTCAGCCGGCGATGGGGCGGCTTGCGCCGCGGTCCCACTCAGCCGGCGATGGGGCGGCTTGCGCCGCGGTCCTGCTCAGCCGGCGATGGGGCGGCTTGCGCCGCGGTCCTTCTCAGCCGGCGATGGGACGGCTTGCGCCGCGGTCCTTCTCAGCCGGCGATGGGGCGGCTTGCGCCGCGGTCCCACTCAGCCGGCGATGGGGCGGCTTGCGCCGCGGTCCTTCTCAGCCGGCGATGGGGCGGCTTGCGCCTCGGACCTGCTCAGCCGGCGATGGGACGGCTTGCGCCGCGGTCCTTCTCAGCCGGCGATGGGGCGGCTTGCGCCGCGGTCCCACTCAGCCGGCGATGGGGCGGCTTGCGCCTCGGTCCTACTCGGCCGGCGATGGGGCGGCTTGCGCCTCGGTCCTACTCAACCCAGCGATGGGGCGGCTTGCGCCTCGGACCTGCTCAGCCAGCGATGGGGTGTGACTACTGGACCGAGAACGCGATGCTGTTCGACGCGCCGGAGACCAGGTCGGTGACGCGGATGGTGAAGTTGCCGCCGCCCTTGAAGAAGTAGGACTTCACCGCCGTGCAGTCCTGCGTCTTGTACAGCGTGGCTTCCTTGGGCACCTTGGGTCCGGCGAGGCGGACCTCCATGCGGCACTCGTTGCCGTCGACGATGGGGCCGGCGTCGATGATGGAGTTCCAGCGCACGCCGAGACGCGAGTTCTTGGGGAAGGTGCCCGGAGTGATCTCACGGGCGCCCTTCGGGTTGTAGACCCAGACGTTGATGGACTTCACGCCGTTGCGTGCGTCCGGGCGGCCGAGCTTGCCGTAGTGGGTGACCTTGTCGCCCGACGACCCGAATGCCGAACTTCCGGCGTCGAGGCTGCCGCTGGCGCTACCGAACAGGTCACCGACCGGATCGGCGGTCGCCGGAGCGATCGGGATCAGCATGGCGGCAGCAGCCAACAGACCGGCGATACCGGTGCGCTTCATCGAGTTCCCCCTTGTAACGATTTATAACGGAATGATTAAAGCATCGACTCGAATAGTGTGCTGTGGGCCACTTCACATTTTGGCCTCTGTGCGGTGCGCGGAATGTGCACTTGGCCACTGTCGGACCGGGTGGGGAATCGCCTGACCTGCGTCGACGGAGTTCTCGGCCTGGCTCGAAAATGTGAGTGACGCCTCCCGCGCGTATAGAGTCCGCAGGTTCGAACCCCCATTACAGAGGAGTCCGCGGTGCCGACTTCCGCAAAGGACGCCATCTCCCCGGCTGACCGCCAGTCCGTCCTGTTGACGCTGCGATCGCCGAGTCGGCTGCGTACCGAGGCCCTCGCCGGACTCGTCGTCGCACTGGCCTTGATCCCCGAGGCCATCTCGTTCTCGATCATCGCCGGCGTGGATCCGCGCGTCGGCCTGTTCGCGTCGTTCACCATGGCGGTGACCATCGCGATCGTCGGCGGTCGTCCCGCGATGATCTCGGCGGCCACCGGAGCCGTCGCGCTGGTCGTCGCGCCTCTCGTCGAGAGCCACGGGCTGCAGCACCTGATCGCCGCGGTCCTGCTCGGCGGCATCTTCCAGGTGCTCCTCGGCGCGCTCGGCGTCGCGAAGTTGATGCGGTTCATCCCGCGCAGCGTGATGGTCGGCTTCGTCAACGCGCTTGCCATCCTCATCTTCTCTGCGCAGGTACCGCATCTTCTGGGCGTGCCGTGGCTGGTGTATCCGATGGTGGCGATCGGCATCGCGATCATCGTCCTGTTCCCGCGACTGACGACCGTCGTGCCGGCGCCGTTGGTCGCCATCGTGCTGCTCACCGCGGTGACCCTCATCGCGAGCCTGAACGTGCCGAATGTCGGTGACGAGGGCGAACTCCCGGACAGCCTGCCGTCGTGGGTGCTCCCCGATGTGCCCTTCACCTGGGACACCTTGTCGGTCATCGGGCCGTATGCGCTGGCGATCGCCCTCGTCGGCCTGCTCGAGTCGCTGATGACCGCCAAAGTCGTCGACGACATCACCGACACCCACTCCAACAAGTCCCGCGAGGCCGTCGGGCAGGGGATCGCCAACCTCGTCACGGGCTTCTTCGGCGGCATGGGCGGTTGCGCGATGATCGGCCAGACGATGATCAACGTCAAGGAATCCCGTGCGCGGACGAGGATTTCGACGTTCCTGGCCGGGGCGTTCCTGCTGATCCTCGTCGTGGGACTGGGCGACGTGGTCGCCAGGATCCCGATGGCCGCACTGGTCGCGGTGATGATCATGGTGTCGGTCGGCACCTTCGACTGGCATTCCATCAACCCGAAGACGCTGCGGCGCATGCCCCGGTCCGAGACCGCCGTGATGTTGGCGACGGTCGCGGTGACGGTCGCGACCTCGAATCTGGCGTACGGCGTCGTCGTCGGCGTGCTGACCGCGTCGGTGCTGTTCGCGCGTCGCGTCGCGCATATGACTGAGGTCGTGGAGGTCGCCGGGCCCGACGCTGACACCCGCGTCTACAAGGTCCGGGGCGAACTGTTCTTCGCGTCGAGCAATGACCTCATCTACCAGTTCGACTACACCGCCGACGAGTCACACGTCGTCATCGACATGAGTGACTCGCACGTGTGGGATGCGTCGTCGGTCGCGACCCTCGACGCCATCACCACCAAGTACAAGGCCAAGGGCAAGAACGTCACGATCGTTGGGCTCGACGACGCCAGCGCCGAACGCCACGGCCGGTTGAGCGGGCATCTGGGCGGGGAGTAGCCCGGTTTCTCGAACGTGCGTTCGATTCGGGTGTACGGTGGGTACATGTCCATCGGCATCCAGGGATCGTTGTTCGCCGAGGTGGCCGCGGAACCGGCACTCGGCGACCTGTCGACCTCGATGACGCGGCGTCCACTCACCGACGGCGCGTGGGTGGACCTGTGCCCGGGTTGGATCAGTGGTCCGGACGAGCTGTTCGATCGGCTTCAACGTGATGTGCCGTGGCGGGCCGAGCGGCGTCAGATGTACGACCGCGTCGTCGACGTCCCGCGGCTGGTCTCGATTTATCAGAAGGACGACCCGTTCCCGGATGGGTTGATCACCGAGATGCGGTCATCGCTCTCGCGGTACTACCGCAACGAACTACCCGAGGGATTCGCGACCGCCGGGATCAGTCTCTACCGCGACGGCAACGACTCGGTGGCGTGGCACGGGGACCGCATCGGTCGGGCGTCGACGCACGACACCATGGTCGCGATCATCTCCCTCGGCGCCCCACGACCGCTGATGCTGCGGCCGCGGGGCGGCGGGAAGTCGCTGAAGTTCACCCTGTCGTCCGGTGACCTGCTGGTCATGGGTGGCAGCTGCCAGCGCACCTGGGAACACGCGGTCCCCAAAGTGCGCGGCGTCGGCGCCCGGATCAGCATTCAGCTGCGGCCGCCGGGGGTGTGGTGACTTGCAAGGAGGGGATGTAGAAGTTGTGGACGCCATACGCCCACAACTTCTACGAAATCCCTAGCCGGCGTTGGAGATCGGCGTGATCGGCAACCGCAGCGCGGCGGGTGCGTAGTCGGGCACCGTCGGACGTACCGGTGGCACCGGAGCGATCGGCACGTAGTCGGCACCGAGTTCCGGCCGCGGGTCGGCCTCACCGGCATTCGGCCACATGGCGAGTGCGCGTTCGGCCTGAGCGGTGATCGTCAGCGACGGGTTCACGCCCAGGTTCGCCGACACCGTCGAACCGTCGACGATGTGTAGGCCCGGGTGGTTGAACACGCGGTGGTACGGGTCCACGACGCCGTCGGCGGCGGACCGTCCGATCGAGCAACCGCCCAAGAAGTGCGCGGTCATCGGGATGTTCAGCCAGTCGACGATGGAACCGCCGGCGTCGCCGTCGATCTCGTCGGCCATCTTGCGGACGGCTTCGTGGCCGACCGGGCTCCAGGTCGGCGGGGGATCGCCGGCACCCTGCTTGCTGCGCAGCATCGGACCGAAACGGCCACGGCGGGCGAACAATTCGAGGGAGTTGTCGGCGGTCTGCATCACCAGGGCGATGATCGTGCGCTCCGACCAGCGTCGAACCGAGAGTCCGCGCAGCGTGACCAGTGGATGCTTGATCATCTCCACCAGAGCGGCCAGCGGACGCGGCAGACGGCCGTCGCCGTCGATGAGCATCGCCTGCAGCATCCCGATCAGGTTGCTGCCCTTGCCGTACCGCACCGGCTCGATGTGGGTGTGCTCGTTCGGGTGGAACGACGACGTGATCGCCACACCCTCGGTGTAGTCGACCTTCAAGTCGGTTGCGGTTGCGGCGAGGACGGCCTCCGAGTTGGTGCGAACCACCTTGCCCAGGCGCGACGACAGGCCGGGCAGGCTGCCGCTCTGCTGCATGTCCAGCAGCAGCTTGTTGGTGCCGTACGTGCCGGCCGCGAACACCACGTGATCGGCGGTGAACGAGCGACGGCCCCGACGCGACCAGCGTCGACCGGTTCGATGCGTCCCGACCGTGTACCCGCCCTCCGACAGCGGGCGGACGGTGTCGACGGTCGTCATCGGGATGACGGTCGCACCGGCCTGTTCGGCGAGATACAGATAGTTCTTGACCAGCGTGTTCTTCGCGCCGACCGGGCAACCGGTCATGCAGGCGCCGCAGTCGGTGCAACCGGTGCGGGCGGGGCCGGCGCCGCCGAAGAACGGGTCCTCGACGGTCTTGCCCGGCTCCCCGAAGAAGACTCCGACAGGGGTGTGGACGAAGGTGTCGCCCGCGCCCATGTCCTCGGCGACCTTGCGCATGACGCGATCGGCCGGCGTGACCTTCGGGTAGGTGGTCACGCCGAGCATGCGCGATGCCTGGTCGTAATAGGGATCGAGTTCGGCGGCCCAGTCGGTGATCCGCCCCCAGTGCGGGTCGTCGAAGAACGCGGGGAGCGGACGGTAGAGCGTGTTCGCGTAATTGAGCGATCCGCCGCCGACACCCGCGCCGGCCATGACCAGCACGTCGCGCAGCAGGTGCATGCGCTGCACGCCATACATGCCCAGGGCCGGGGCCCAGACGTAATCCTTGAGGCGCCAACTGGTCTTGGGCAGGTCGGCGTCGGCGAAACGACGGCCCGACTCGATGACCGCGACGCGATAACCCTTCTCGGTCAACCGGAGTGCGGCCACCGAGCCGCCGAAACCGGAACCGATGACGATGGCGTCGTAATGGTCGGCGTCGTTGCGACCAAGTCTTTTCACTGGGCGAGGGTCCTTTCGGGATCGGTGTCGGTGGCGGCGGCCTCGACGGTGTCGGTGACGGCCGGGATGGCGTCGTCGAAGCGGTGGTCGGCGGCCACGAAGGACGCCATCTGGCGGCGGAAGTCGCTGGTGAACTTGGGCCACATGACCGAGTTGCGGCCGGTGGAGTCGAGGTACCAGCTCGAGCAGCCGCCCGAATTCCACACGGTGCGTTCCAATTCGGGGTCGAGGTCGGCGTTGTAGGCGTCCTGCGCGGCCTGGGTGACCTCGAACGACGAGTGTCCGGAGCCGGTGACTTCGGCGATCGCTTTCGACATGTAGTACGCCTGCGGTTCGAGCATCAGCACGATCGAGCTGTGACCCAGGTTGGTGTTGGGGCCGTACAGGAAGAACAGATTCGGGAAGCCGTGGACCTCTACGCCGCGGTAGGCGCGCGGTGATCCCTGCCAGGCCTCGGCCAGGGTGCGTCCGTCGCGGCCGGTGACGGCCTTCGCGATGGGCGGCTGGGTGGGGGTGAACCCGGTGGCGAAGACGACGGTGTCGACCTCGTGCTCACGACCCTGATCGTCGACGGCGCCGTTCGCGGTGAGGCGGGTGATGGCGCCGGTCACGGTGGCGTTGTCGCGCTGCAGGGCGGGGAACCACTTGTTGGTCAACAGCATCCGCTTGCAGCCGATGGTGTATTCGGGAGTGAGGCGCTTGCGCAGGGCGCGGTCGCGGACCTGGACCCGGAGTTGCGCCAGGGCAAGGGTTTTCGCGATCGGCAGCAGCTTGGGGTTGTGCGCCATCATCAGCACGTAGGCCTCGCGGTAGGCCCACACCATCTTGCGGACCAGGCGGTGCACGCCGGGGACGCGCTTGTAGAGGGCGCGTTCCATCGGACCGATGTTGCGGTCGAGGCGCGGCACCACCCAGGCGGGGGTGCGCTGGAAGACGGTGAGATGTCCGACGGTGTCGACGATCTCGGGGACGATCTGGATCGCCGACGCACCGGTGCCGACGATCGCGACCTTGAGTCCGCGCAGGTCATGCGTGTGATCCCACTGGGCGGAGTGGAAGACCTTGCCGGTGAACTCGTCGGCGCCGGGCACGTCCGGCACGCCGGGCTCCGACAGTGCGCCGGGTGCGGCGACGAGGAAGCGGGTCCGGATCTGCCCCTGTGTCGTGTCGACGACCCACTCCTGCGCGGCACCGTCCCAACGGGCGGCGGTCAGGGCGCAGTTGTAGCGGATCTGATCGTCGTAGTCGGCGGCGACGGAACGCAGATAGTTGTGGATCTCGTGGCGTCGACCGTAGGTGTGCAACCAGTCCGGGTTCGGCGCGAACGACAGCGAGTAGAGGGAGGTCGGGACGTCGCAGGCCGCGCCGGGGTAGTCGTTTTCGCGCCACACCCCGCCGGCGCCCTCGGCGCGCTCGATCGCCAGGGTCGTCAGACCGGGATGGTCCTTGCGCAGCCGGTGAAGTGCGGCGAGGCCGCCGAATCCGACGCCGACGACGAGAACGTCGACGTGCTCGGGCAGCGAGCTGATGTCAGCCATGGTTCAACAGGTCCTTCCAGATGGGCAGAAGTCGGTCGAGGTATTCGCGGTCGGCGTCGGGGGATCGCAGGATGCGCGACACCGCGAGGCCGCGTGCGAGTTCGATGGAGAGCTCGAGTTCGGCCGGGGTGTAGCGGTCGCCGAAGATATCGGCGCACCCCACGGCCAGGGCGTCGGAGACCCGCTGTTCGAGCGGGATCAGCGCGGTGCGCAGCTCGACGTCGCAGCGTGCGGCCACCCAGAGTTCGAGCGCGGCGTCGAACAGTGGTCCGCTGAACGACTCGACGAGGACCTCGAGTCCCTCGTCGCCCGTACGCGGGCGGGACAGGACCTCTTCGAGGCGACGGTCGACGAGGTGTCCGACGGCTGCGACGACCAGCGACTCCCGGGTGGGGAAGTGGTGCAGCAGCGCGCCGCGGGAAACACCCGCGCGCCGGTTGACCTCCTGGGTGGTGGTGGCCGCATAACCGACCTCGACCAGTGCTTCGACCGCGGCGTCGAGGACCCGGGTGCGGGTCGCCGCGGTGCGTTCGGCCTGGGTACGCCGGCGCGGGGTGCTGGTGGGCTCGGTCACAGTGGCGAGCGTAACACACAAACAGTCCGGACTGCTTGTAAGTGTTGGCGGGGCCCCTGTTGTGTAAACCCGCCGGGCCTGGAGGGGGTTGGAAACACGGAAAGGGTTGGGTTTGCGGACGCGGGGTAGGTTCGACAACATGCGATTCGGACTCTTCATTCCCCAGGGCTGGCGGCTTGATCTCGTGGGTATCGACCCGGCGAACCAGTGGGAGGTGATGTCGTCGGTCGCGAACCGCGCCGAATCGGCCGGCTGGGACTCGGTCTGGGTCTACGACCACTTCCACACCGTTCCGCTGCCGACCGACGAGGCCACGCACGAGGCCTGGACGCTCGTCTCCGCACTCGCGGCGACGACGAGCCGCGTCGACATCGGCCAGATGTGCACCGCGATGAGCTACCGCAACCCGATGTACCTGGCAAAGGTCGCGGCGACCGCAGACCTCATCTCCGGAGGGCGAGTGCAGATGGGCATCGGCGGCGGCTGGTACGAGCACGAATGGCGCGCCTACGGCTACGGATTCCCCACGGCCGGCGAGCGTCTCGCCCGGCTCGACGAGGGAGTACAGATCATGAAGCAGGCGTGGGAGACCGGCCGCGCCACCCTCGACGGCAAGCACTACACCGTCAACGACGCCATCTGTCAGCCGCAGCCGACCGCCGGGAAGCTGCCGCTGTGGATCGCCGGCGGCGGTGAGAAGAAGACGCTGCGTATCGCGGCGCAATATGCCGACTACACCAACTTCGACGGCACGCCCGAGGGCTTCGCCCACAAATCATCGGTGCTGCAATAGCATTGCGCCGACCTCGGGCGCGACTTCGAGGCGATTGTCCGGTCCGCGAACTACAACGTGATGCTCGGCGAGACCGAGGCCGACGTGGAGCGCAAGCTCGACGACCTCGAATCCCGGCTCGCGAAGATCGTCGGACCCGACGCGGCGTCGGGCAGCATGGGCGCCTTCCGGGAGATGCCTGCGGTCGGGACGCCGGAGCAGGTCGCCGAGAACCTCCGCGGACTCGAAGACGCCGGAATGACCTACGGGATTTTCTACTTCCCGAACGTCGCTCATGACCGCGAGGATCTCGAGATGTTCGAGCAGCACGTGGTGCCGGCGTTGCGCTGATTGCACCTGCGGCAGTTGGTCCCGATATCCGGGACCAACTGCCGCAACGTGTTTGGGTTCGGTTCGCCGGGGGGCGTCGCTTTCCTTTCGATACGCTCGCAAGCTCGCTACTCAAGGAGTGGGCTACAGCTTGCGCAACCGCTCCGCGGCGTCGGCGATGACGTCGTCGCGTTTGGCGAAGGCGAAGCGGATGAGGTGGTGCCAGGGTTGGCGGTCGTCGGTGAACACGCTGACCGGGACCGCGGCGACGCCGATGCGTTCCGGGAGGGACCGGCAGAACTCGATGCCGTCGTCGACGCCGAGGGGTCGGGGGTCGGCGCAGACGAAATAGGTTGCCTCGCTGCGGTGTACGTCGAAACCGGCGTCGAGGAGGGCGGCGGTGATCATGTCGCGCTTGTTCTGCAGTGCGGCGGCCGATGCTCGGACCCAGCCGAGTTCGTTGTCGAGGGCGTGTGCGACGGCCGGCTGGAACGGGCCCGACCCGACGTAGGACATGTACTGCTTGGCGGTCTTGGTCGCGGCGATCAGTTCGGGCGGTCCGCTGATCCAGCCGACCTTCCAGCCGGTGCAGTTGAAGGTCTTGGAAGCGCTGGAGATCCGGAGCGTGCGCTCCTTCATGCCCGGCAGGGTCGCGATCGGGGTGTGGGTGCGGCCGTCGAACAACAGGTGTTCATACACCTCGTCGGCGACCACGATCACGTCGAATTCGATGCAGAGTCGGGCGATCTCGGCGAGATCGTCGTCGGAGAGCACGGTGCCGGTCGGGTTGTGCGGTGTGTTCAGCATGAACACCGCGGATTTCGGTCCGAACGCATCCGCGAGGCGTTCGCGGTCCAGGCGGAAACCATCGCCGTCGGGGATGAGCGGGACGACGCGTCGAACACCTCCGGCCATCGCGGCGGTGGCCGCGTAGGCGTCGTAGTAGGGCTCGATCATGATGATCTCGTCGCCCGGCTCGATGAGTCCGACGACGGCGCCGGCGATCGCCTCGGTGGCGCCGACGGTGACGAGCACCTCGCGGTCGGGGTCGTAGTCGAGGCCGTACTGCTCGCGCTGGTGACGTGCGACCGCATGCCGAAGCTCCGGGACGCCGATACCGGGCGGGTACTGGTTGTGGCCGTCGGTGATGGCGCGGCGGGCGGCCTCGAGCATCGACTCCGGGCCGTCGGTGTCGGGGAAGCCCTGCCCCAGGTTGATGGCTCCGTGCTCGACGGCGAGGGCCGACATCTCGGCGAAGATCGTGGTCATGAACGGCCGCAAACGGGTTGCGGTCCTGCTCTCGAAGGACATGCGTCCAGGGTGGCACATCGCTCACGGCGCAGAATTGGGACTCGTCCCGAGATGCCCGATAATTTCCGGGTTTCGCCACGTCGCTGCAGCGTACGATCCCTCGCATGGCAGCGCCGGTGATGGTTCACCAGCATGGTCGCGCGCGACGTGCGGTCATCGCGGCCGTGGCGTGTGCCGCGCTGTTGGTCCTGGGTGCGTGTTCCTCGGTCGACCGCGTGACCAACAACGTCTCCAAGCCGGACGATGTGGCGATCGGGCAATGTGTACAGGTCAGGTCGGCCGATGGCGACAAGTCGAATGTCGAGGCGACCAAGGCAGAGTGCGACGCCGACGGGATGACCTTCATCGCCTCCCAGGTCGTGCCCGGCGAATGCGGAGAGTACGAGAACTACCTGACCTTCCCGGACACCTCTGATCGGCTCTGCCTGATGCCGAACTTCGTGCAGGGCCAGTGCTACGAGATCCCGCAGTCGGCAGGTGGCTCGCTGGTCGACTTCAAGAACGTCGACTGCAACGCCGACGCGGGCGCCGAAGCCGCGATCTATCGCGTCGAGACGGACGGGGGTGGCTCCCTCGAATGCGCCGAAGGCCAGGTCAAGGCCACCTACGACAAGCCCGAGCCGCGCGTGTTCTGCCTGGCGTCGCTGTCCGGCGGCTGAACCCGTCGCCGCGCGGGTCAGGCCCACCCGGGGTGGTCCGGTCGAGTGACACCGGGACGCATTGTGGTCGCCGCGCACGGTCTGGAGGTGCAGACTTGGCGGACCTGCCCGAGAAGTGAGGAGGGGCGATGCCGCGGAACCCCGGCGAGCATTTCGCCGGCTACACGATCATCCGACTCATCGGTCGGGGCGGAATGGGCGAGATCTATCTGGCCCGGCACCCACATCTGCCGCGCGACGAGGCGCTGAAGGTCCTTCCCGCGGAACTCAGCCGCGACCCGATGTACCGGCAACGCTTCGTCAAAGAGGCCGAACACGCGTCGAGCGTCGTGCACCCGGCGATCGTCACGATCTTCAACTCCGGTGAGTACGACGGTCATCTGTGGATCGCGATGGAGTACATCGACGGCATCGACGCACTCAAACTGTTGCGCAAGACCCCGCAGGGCCTCGATTCCCGGACCGTCATCGCGATCGTCCGGTCCGTCGGCGCCGCCCTGGACCGCGCACATGCGACCGGCCTGCTGCACCGCGACGTCAAACCCGCCAACATCCTGCTCCAGGGACTCGACGGCCCGGAACCGCGAGTGTTGCTCGCCGACTTCGGAATCGCGAAGTCCGAGCAGGACGTCAGCCACCTGACGTCGACGAACGTCTTCCTCGGCACCGTGGCCTACGCGGCCCCCGAGCAGCTACTCGGCGACGCGGTCGACGCCCGCGCCGACCAGTACGCCCTCGCCGCCACCGTCTTCGAACTCCTCACCGGGCGCCCACCGTTCCAGGGCGCGAGCACCGCGTCGATCATCGCCCACCACCTGCAGTCGATGCCGCCGCGACTGTCGAGCCTGCGCCCCGGGATCTCACCCGCCGCCGACGCGGTGTTCAACCGCGCGCTGGCCAAGGAGCCCGATCGTCGCTTCCCGTCGTGCCGCGAGTTCGGCGTCGAACTCGAACGTGCACTGACCGAGCCGGGGCCGCGGGGCGCCCCCTATCAGCAGCCGGGGACCTACCAACCGCCGCAGGCATCGCAACCACCGCAGCCGCCGCATGGGGGTCGGCCGTCGTACGCGGCCTCGTCACCCGGGACACAGGGTCACCCGCCCGGGCAGCCCCCGCCGGGGACGTATCCCGGTGGATACCAGGGCTATTCGTCCCAATCCGGCTTCCCGGCGCCGCCGCCCGAGAAGAAGGGGTCGGGGGTGCTGATCGCGCTCGGTGCTGTGGCGCTGGTCCTCGTGCTCGCGATCGTGGCCGGCGTCGTCTACGTGGCGACCAAGGTGTCGTCGACGCCCGACGCTTCCGGGACGTCGACGACCGCGTCGGCGCCGGCGGTGACCACCCAGACCCAGAGTCCCGCGGCGCGCACGACCGATTCGACACCGCTGTCGGTGACGGGCCCCGACGATGTGCAGACCGGCGAATGCGTCAACATCGCGATGCAGGCCGGGTCGTCGACGACGGTGCTGGCGTCGAAGTTGGACTGCGACTCGGCGGGCATGAACTTCTACACGGCGTCGATCATCCCCACCGCGACTCCCTGTGCCAGCGAACAGAATTCGACGCTGACCTTCCCGAGCAGCACCCGGAAGCTGTGCCTCACACCGAACTTCTACGAAGGACTCTGCTACCTGGTCCCGAAGGAGGACGGGTCGCTGGCCGACTACCGTGAGGTCCCGTGCACGAGCGCCCCCGCGTTGCGGACAGTGCTCGCGCAGGTGACCAGGAGAGGCGCGTCGACCGTCACCTGCGCCGGCGGCGAGGCCCGCTGGACGTTCCTCCAACCGGAGTCGATCGGGTACTGCTTGATGGAGGTGTGAGGGTCGCTGCCGGCCGAGTGCGTCGACCGAGCGGAGCGAGGACGCCGTGTATCGAGGTCAGGCTGGTTTCGATACGGCTCGTCGCAAGCTCCTCGCCTACTCAACCAGCGGGGGCGGCTCGTCGCAAGCTCAACCAGCGGGGGCAGCTCGTCGCAAGCTCCTCGCCTACTCAACCAGCGAAGGGCAGGCGGCCGCCGAAAAGCGCCCCCGGGATCCGCCCTGCACAGGCGATCCGGCGACACTATGTCGCCGTCCCGTCTCTGGAGGGTGGTTCCCAGGGGCGTATTTCAGCAGCGGGCGCGGTTCGGGAGAGCGGGCGCAGGTCCCGGTCAGTCTGCCGAGGTGGTGTCCCCGATCGTCGGGCCGAGGAGGTCGTCGGCGTCGGTGATGCGGTAGGCGTAGCCCTGTTCGGCGAGGAAGCGCTGCCGGTGGGCGGCGTAGTCGGCGTCGAGGGTGTCGCGCGAGACCACCGAGTAGAAGTGTGCCTGTCCGCCATCGTGTTTCGGCCGCAGCAGGCGACCGAGGCGCTGGGCCTCCTCCTGACGCGAACCGAAGGTGCCCGACACCTGGACGGCGACGGAGGCCTCGGGGAGGTCGATGGAGAAGTTGGCGACCTTCGACACGACGAGCGTCTGCAGCTCGCCGGAACGGAAGCGGTCGAAAAGGACCTCGCGTTCCTTGTTCTTGGTCGAACCCTGGATGACCGGGCAGTCGAGTTCGCGGCCGAGTTCCTCGAGCTGGTCGATGTAGGCGCCGATGACCAGTGTCTGCTGACCCTTGTGCTTGTTCAGGATCGCCTTCACCACGTTGACCTTGGTGTGCGCGGTGGAGCAGAGCTTGTACTTCTCCTCCGGCTCGGCGACCGCGTACTGCAGGCGCTCCTCGTCGGTGAGGGTCACGCGGACCTCGATGCACTCGGCCGGTGCGATCCAGCCCTGGGCCTCGATGTCCTTCCACGGGGCGTCGTAGCGCTTGGGCCCGATGAGGGAGAAGACGTCACCCTCGCGGCCGTCCTCACGGACCAGGGTCGCGGTGAGGCCGAGGCGTCGGCGCGACTGCAGGTCCGCAGTCATGCGGAAGACCGGTGCGGGCAGCAGGTGCACCTCGTCGTAGATGATCAGGCCCCAGTCGCGGGAGTCGAAGAGGTCGAGATTCCGGTACTCGCCCTTCGACTTCCGCGTCATCACCTGATAGGTCGCGATGGTGACCGGACGGATCTCCTTGCGCTCGCCGGAGTACTCGCCGATCTCCTCCTCGGTCAGCGTGGTGCGCGCGATGAGCTCGCGCTTCCACTGCCGGCCGGCGACGGTGTTGGTGACCAGGATCAGGGTGGTGGCCCCGGCCTTGGCCATCGCGGCCGCGCCGACCATCGTCTTGCCCGCACCACACGGCAGCACGACGACGCCGGAGCCGCCGGCCCAGAACGAGTCGGCCGCCATCTCCTGGTAGTCGCGCAGGTGCCAGTCGCCCTGGTCGAGGTCGATGGGGTGGGCCTCGCCGTCGACGTACCCGGCGAGGTCCTCGGCCGGCCAGCCGACCTTCAGCAGGACCTGCTTGAGGCGACCGCGCTCGGACGGATGCACGATGACGGTGTCGTCGTCGATCTGCGCACCGAGCATCGGGGCGACCTTCTTGTGCCGCATGACCTCCAGCAGCACGGCGCGGTCGAGGCTGACAAGGGTCAATCCGTGCGCTGGATGCTTGACCAGCTGCAGCCGGCCGAAGCGACCCATCGTGTCGACGACGTCCATCAGCAGCGGCTGGGGGACGGCGTAGCGCGAGTAGGTGACCAGCGCGTCGACGACCTGTTCGGCGTCGTGACCGGCGGCGCGGGCGTTCCACAGCGCAAGCGGGGTGACCCGGTAGGTGTGGACGTGCTCGGGGGCACGTTCGAGTTCGGCAAAGGGTGCGATCGCCTGACGAGCCGCCTGCGCGTCGGGGTGGTCGACCTCGAGCAGCAGGGTCTTGTCGGATTGCACGATCAGGGGTCCATCGGTCACCCGCTCCATTGTCCAGATAGCAGCGGAGATTGTCAGCGACGGGCCCGTTTGTGGGTCAGAACACGGGGATGCCGAGCCGGCGGCGCACCCTCAGGTCGACGATGTTCAGCCGGAAGATGCCGCGCAGCATGGGCGCCACCACCGGGTCGACGACGCGCAATGCGGAGAGAATGGCCTGGTAGCGGCGGGCGTCGTCCGCGGTCCACGTCCAGCCCATCATCGACCGGAACTCCGGCGGGAGCCCGGCGTTGATGGCGTAGGTGAGGAAACCGCCCAGCGTCTTGTGGACGATGGTTCCCACCACGCCGGCGCGGAACTCCAGAAACGAGAGGTCGGCGAGGCTCTGCAGTTCCTGCCGCACCGGCTCGTCGATCCGTAGTTCGGCGAGCTGGCTGTTCCAGTAGGCGAGGAGTTCGTCGTAGGTGGCCGGCCACTTGTCGCGGGGGACGTTGAGCGCGGTGCCGAGGGGGTGCGCCTCGGTGAGGACCATCTGCCGTTCGGCGTCGGAGAGCGGTCCGTGGATCAGCTCGTACTGGTCGATGAAGTATTTGAGCAGGCACACCGCGACCCACAGCTGCAGGCGCGAGTCGTTGGCGCTGTAGCGGACGGGACTGGTCTCGGTCGAATAGACCTGGTCGTGCACGCGGCCGACGCAGTTGTGGACGTACTCCTTGTCCGAGTCGCTGCCCATCAGCGCGACGGCCAGGAAGGTGCCGGTGGTGCGGGCCCGCTTGACCGGGCGTTTGATGGCGTTGCCCCGCGGGACGCGGCTCTCGTGTACGCCGTACCCGACCTTGGGGTTCGACAGCTGCATGATCACGTTCGCGACGGAGAGCGTCGGGCCGATGACGGTGACGAGGTCGGCGGGACGTTTCACGCGGCGGCGTCGTGACGGTGGTTTGATGCGCGGCACGAGATCGTGCTGGTAGGTGTCGGGCACGGCGGTGGTGGCGTCGGCGGCATGGCGTACAGCGGTCATGACGGGCCAGCTTTCCTCGGCGCTGAGTACTGGCGAGCGTATCAAGATCCTGAGACGGATGTCACAGGTCGTGTCAACGTGGTGGTCAGGCGTCGAGGAGTTCGACGCTGGTCAGCCGGTGGAGCGAGAACCGCTGCTCGGTGTCGCTGCCGTCTTCGACGGCGACGAGCTGGCCGGCGCCGAGCACCTTCGGGGTCACGACGTGGCGGCTGGCCGATCCCTGGGCGTCGACGTAGCCGACGCGGAGGCGACGTTTGGCGCGCAATGCGAGCTGGATGAGTGCGGTCGCCGATTCGCCGCTGCCGGAGGCGCGCACCGGCGTCGACGCCGAGGTGCTGCGGACCGGGGTGGCCGCGGCGGCGCGGTCGGTCGAGCGGATGCGGCCGACCACCGACCGGAGCTGTTCCTCCGACGGCGCGCTGCGACGCGGCTGGGCCTGGCGGCGAGCTCGCGACACAGTGACGCGGCTGCCGCGTTCGCGGAGGTCGACGACGGCGCCCGTCGAATCCTCGCCTGCGGGAGCGAATCCCGCGGCGCGCAGCTGGTCGATCACCTCTCGCACCTCTGACGGTGAGATCGCCACGGTCGGGGCGAGTGCCCGCAGCGCGAGCGGCTCGGCGGCCGGACTGCGTAGCACCGCGGCCAAGACCGTCGGGTCCTCGCAGCGGATGAAGGCCGACGCCACACCGACGCGGAGCTGTCCGTGCTTGCGGGCGACATCCTCGATGAGATACGAGAGCGACTGCGGCACGGGCGTTCTCGAGTGGGTGGTGAACATCGACAACAGTTCGTTGCTGCTGCGGCCGGCGTCGAGCGCGCGTCGGACGCTCTCCGGGGTGATCCGGTACACCGATGCGGCGCCGCCGGATTCGAGGTCGGCGACCAGTTCGACCTGCTCTGCGAGTTCCGGTGTCATCGGGCCCGGCACGGTGAGGGTGAGGTCGGCCTGGGTGAGGAAGTGGTCCACCGGCTCGGGCAGCACGGCGCGCATCGCGGTCAAGACCGCCGCATCGGCGTCGGCGGGATCTGCATCGGCCGACGGCTCGACGGTGTACGCCCGGCCGACGGTGGTCAGCGCGTCGTGGGCGACGAGCCCGATTTCGCGTGCCTCACGCAGGGTTTCGGCGACGAGGCGCTTACTGAAGCGCCGCATCTGACGGGGACGGTGCCAGTGCAGGTTCGCCAGTACGGCGTCGGGTGTCACCGGGACCGCGGGGTCGGCGTGGGCCAGCGTCGACAGGATGAGTTGCCGCTGGATCGGCGCGTAGGCGTCGTGGAGATCAGCGGACAGGGTCGCCATCGCGTTGCCGTCACGATCGGGGTCGCCGACCTGCCAGGCGCGTCGGGGCATGTGCAGCCAGGCGTCGGCCAGCGACAGCCATTGACGCTCGCGCGGCTGGTGCAGCCAGGTGTCCGCGGTGGAGGTCGGCGCGAAGGACTGCTCGCCGGAGTCATTGGGCGGCGGCGGTTCCGGGAACCCGGCGTCGATGATCCGCAGATAACCGGCGAGCTCGATCAGGAATGCGACGCGCTGTGTCTCGATACCGGAGAGCTTCGACAGGCGCCGGAGTTCACGGACACCCAGCGCCCCCGACCGCAGGACGGCCGCGGGCGTGGCGCCGAGGATGTTGAGCAGCGAGGTGAGGTGGCGGATGAGTTCGAGTGCCTCGCCACCCGCCGCGGCGTCGACCGCCTTCGCCGGGAATCGCGGCTTGAGGCCGGCCTCGTGCAGCGGCGGGGGAGTGAGATCGTCGGTGTGCCAGGCCGGTTCGTCGCGGATCACCGCGCCGACCATGGGCGGGAGTTCGACCGTCTGATTGTCGACGCGGGCCAGCAGGCCCGACGAGATCAGTTGTGCGACCGGGGTGGTCGGGTCGGCGTCGGGATCGGCGTCGCGGCTGCGGCCCAGGGCCGGACCGCGGGCGAGGGTCTCCAGGAGTTCCTTCGGCCGCTCGTCGAGGTCGGCGACCATCGCCGCGATCTCCGCGCCGCTCCGACCCGCCAGTGGGCCGGTGAGATGCGGTGACCGCCAGGGCATCGCTGAGTCGACGTGCTCGCCCGCGCAGAGCGAGGTCTTGTCGCCCCACAGGATCGCGCGGCGTCGAAGCAGCTCGATCCGAGCACGCACCTCGTCCGCGGCGGCCCGGCCGGACAGCGACTTCACGATCTTGGCGACCGACGGGCGCTTGGACTTCGTGGTCTTGCGGCTGCCCAGCGCGATCGCCTGCTCGAGGACGGCGACCGCCAGCACGTCGAGATCCTCGCCGGCCAACGCCAACGACGCCGCGGACAGCGCACGCTGCGCCAGCACACGCGTGCCCTGCGGGGTGGGGGAGGCGAGGTCGGGCCGCTCGATCAGCAGCTCGGTGAGCTCGTCGTCGGAACGCGCGGCCAACTCCTCGGCCAGGCCGGCGTGCTGGTCATCCGAACTCATTCGATCGACTTTACCGGGCGGTGTGGAATCGCCACCTCCGGTGCAGATGCGCTGGCTTCGATACGGCCCTCGGCTTGCGCCTCGGGCCTACTCAACCAGCAGTGGGGGCCAACACCAGCAGTGGGGCCCCGTACCGCAGGGGAGCAGCCTCACTCAACCAGCAGTGGGGGTCTCGTCACCCAGCAGACGCGACAGCCCTCAGACGTCGCCGCGGCGCAGCATCCGGCCGCGTGGGGTCTCGAAGTCCACCTTCTGCCCGCGAACCCAGGTGCCCTTGACCACGCCGGCGAGGGCGCGGCCGTCGTAGGGGCTGATCGCGTTCTTGTGGTGCAGTCGGTTGACGTCGACGATCTGCGCGGACTCCGGCTCGAAGACGGCGAAGTCGGCGTCGCAACCGAGGGCGATGCGGCCCTTGGACGGCAGGCCGGCGAGATCGGCGGGCCGCGACGCCATCCACTCGATGACCTGCGGCAGGCCGATGCCGCGCTTCTTCGCCTCCGACCAGATGAGCGACAGGCCGAGCTGCAGCGAGGCCACCCCGCCCCAGGCGACGCCGAAGTCGCCGTTCTCGGGGTCCTTGAGGTCGATGGTCGAGGGGGAGTGGTCGGAGACGATGCAGTCGATCGTGCCGTCGAGCAGTCCCTCCCACAGCAACTCACGGTTGCCGGCCTCACGGATGGGCGGACAGCACTTGAAGGCGGTCGCGCCGTTGGGGACCTCTTCGGCCAGCAGAGTGAGGTAATGCGGGCAGGTCTCGACCGTGATCTTCACGCCGTCCTTCTTCGCGCTGGCCAGCATCGGCAGCGCATCCGACGACGACAGGTGCAGCACGTGCGCGCGGACGCCGGTCCACCGTGCGCGCTCGATGACCTCGGCGATCGCGAGGTTCTCGGCGCCGCGCGGACGCGAGGCGAGGAAGCGTGCGTATTCGTCACCCTCGGGCGACGGGGCGTGGTCGATGGCGCGGGAGTCCTCGGCGTGGACGATCATCAGCGAGTCGAACTCGGCGAGCTTGGCCATGTCGGCTTCCATCTCGTCGGCCGTCAGATGCGGGAACTCGTCGACACCCGAATGCAGCAGGAAGCACTTGAAGCCGAACACGCCCGCGTCGTGGAGTCCGCGCAGGTCGTCTTCGTTGCCGGGGATGGCGCCACCCCAGAAGCCGACGTCGATGTGTGTCTTGCCCTGCGCGGCGGCACGCTTCTCGGCCAGGGCGTCGACGTTGACGGTCGGCGGGATCGAGTTGAGCGGCATGTCGATGAGGGTGGTGACGCCACCGGCGGCGGCCGCACGGGTGGCCGAGTCGAAACCCTCCCATTCGGTGCGTCCCGGCTCGTTGACGTGGACGTGGGTGTCCACCAGACCGGGGATCATCACCTGGTCGTCGGCGAGTTCGATGACCTCGGTGCCGACGAGCCCGCTGCCGAGCGGTTCGATGGCGACGACGCGGCCGTCGCGGATACCGATCTCGCGCGCCACGATGCCCGCGGTCGTCAGGGTCTGTTCGCCACGCACGACCAGGTCGAACGGCGCAGTGGTCGAGTCCGGAGCGGTGTCGGGGAGAGGGGCCGGGGCACCGGTTTCTGAGGTCATGGGGCGGGACTCCTTGCTGATCGCCGTGTCCTGGTGTCGTTCCAGAGACTAACCCAGCTGATTCCTCATCGTGGAATGTCGGGGCGTGATTTCGGAAAGGTGACTCGCGAGTAGCGCTTGGCGATGCTATTGACAACGCCCGGCACGAGGGCGCTAACCTTCACGAACGCGGAACCACGATTCCACATCACGGAAGTTCCACGAGTGTAGGAGCGCGGTCAAAGATGACCGTCCGACGAAAGTGCAGAGATGAGCACTGAACCGCCCACGATCCAGCGTGACGAGGCGACGCCGAGGACGTCCACGACCGGGGTGTCCGCCGGCGAGGAGACCCACGGCGTGACCGGAACCGTCCCAGCCGGATTGAGTCCCAAGCTGTACAACGACGACCTGGCGCCCACGAGTCGCGTCGGCCGTCGCTGGGGGAGCTACAACATCTTCACGCTGTGGGCCAACGACGTCCACAGCCTGGGCAATTACGCCTTCGCCATCGGCCTCTTCGCCCTCGGATTGGGCGGCTGGCAGATCCTGACCGCGCTGGTGCTCGGCGGTGTCTTCCTCTTCCTGCTGCTCAACCTGTCCGGCTTCATGGGTGAGAAGACGGGCGTCCCGTTCCCGGTCATGAGCCGCATCTCGTTCGGCATCCGCGGCGCCCAGATCCCGGCCCTCATCCGCGGCGGCGTGGCGATCGCCTGGTTCGGCATCCAGACCTACCTCGCTTCGGTCGTCCTCCGGATCATGCTGGTCGCGCTGTTCCCCGGCGCGGAGGACCTGGACGCCAACCGCTTCCTCGGTCTCTCGACCCTGGGCTGGATCTCCTTCGTCTCCCTATGGGTCATCCAGGTGATCATCGTCAGCTACGGCATGGAGATGATCCGCCGCTACGAGGCCTTCGCCGGCCCGGTGATCCTGTTGACCATGGTGGCGCTGGCCATCTGGATGCTCAGCAACGCCGACTGGACCATCGCGTGGACCACTCCCGACTCGCTGACCGGCGTCGACATGTGGCTGCAGATCGTCGGCGGCGCGAGCCTGTGGGTCGCCATCTACGGCACCTTCGTCCTGAACTTCTGCGACTTCACCCGCAACGCGGAATCGCGAAAAGCCATCGTGCGCGGCAACTTCTGGGGCATCCCGCTCAACATGCTGTTCTTCGGCGGCATCGTGATCGTGCTGGCCGGTGCGCAGTTCCGGATCGACGGCCGGATCATCGAGTCGCCGTCGGACATCGTCCAGACCGTGCCCAACACCTTCCTGTTGGTGCTGGCCTGCCTGGCGCTGCTGATCCTGACGGTCGCGGTGAACCTGATGGCCAACTTCGTCGCGCCGATCTACGCGCTGTCCAACCTGTTCCCGCGCTACCTGAACTTCCGCCGCGCGGCGCTCGTGACCGCGATCATCGGACTCGTCATCCTGCCGTGGAACCTGTACAACTCGCCCGCAGTGATCAACTACTTCCTCGGTGGGTTGGGTGCGCTCCTCGGACCGCTGTTCGGCATCGTCATGGCCGACTACTGGCTCGTTCGCCGTTCGAAGATCGACGTGCCCGCGTTGTTCTCCGAGGCGCCCGGCGCCGCCTACCATTACCGCAACGGCGTGAACCTACGGGCCATCGTCGCGCTGGTCCCGACGGCGGCTTTCGCCCTGGTGATGGCCTTCGTCCCGGCCTTCGAAGTGGTCTCGGAGTTCTCCTGGTTCATCGGTGCCGGTCTCGGCGCGGTCGTCTACCTGCTGGTGGCCGATCGTCGCGGACCGTTCGCCGAGGTGTCGGGCGAGCCGATCTCCGTCGCCAGCACCCACTGATCGCCAGGAGGTAGAAACGATGCGCATCCTCGTCGCGAACGTCAACACGACCGAGTCGATGACCGAGGCGATCGCCGACTCGGCTCGATCGGTCGCCTCGCCCGGCACCGAGATCGTCGGGATCACACCGCGATTTGGCGCCGACTCGTGCGAGGGCAACTTCGAGTCCTACCTCGCCGCCATCGCGGTGATGGACGCGATCCTCGCCTATCCCGAACCGTACGACGCGGTCATCCAGGCCGGGTACGGCGAACACGGTCGGGAAGGGCTCCAGGAACTCCTCGAGGTCCCGGTCGTCGACATCACCGAGGCCGCGGCGTCGACCGCGATGTATCTGGGACACAAGTTCTCGGTCGTGACGACGCTGGACCGGACGGTCCCGCTGATCGAGGACCGGCTCAAGCTCGCCGGCCTCGACCAGCGCTGCGCGTCGGTCCGAGCATCGGGACTCGGTGTGCTGGAACTGGAATCGGACCCGGAACGGGCCGTGAAGGCGATCGTCGAACAGTCCACGAAGGCGGTGCACGACGACCACGCCGAGGTGATCTGCCTCGGATGTGGCGGCATGGCCGAGCTCGAGGAGCAGGTGCGCGCCGCGACCGGCGTACCGATCGTCGACGGTGTGCGTTCCGCGGTCACGATCGCCGAAGGTCTTGTCCGGATGGGACTCTCGACGTCGAAGGTCCGTACCTACGCGAAACCGCGCGAGAAGAAGGTCACGGGCTGGCCGTTCACGATCTGAGCCGACGGTCGGGGTTCTCCCGGTCCGGCACCCGAAGATCCGATTGCGTTTTGTTCCGGGGGCCGGGACAAGACGCAATGTGATTCGGCGGCCGATCGAATCACTCGACTACTGGTCCTCCCGGGTGGTGTGCGGCCACCGCGGGTCCCGTCCGGTCAGGCCGGCGAGCCGGTCGACGAGGGGCGCGTCGTCGGGCACCTCGACGACCGGCCCGAACATTCCGTCGCGCTCGGCCTGCGGTTGGGGCGGGTAGTGGAAGTCGAACACGACCTGCAGGATCTCGTCGGGGACGTCGAACGCGATGTCCGCGGCGCGTGCGACATCCCAGCCGTGCAGGACCAGTTCCGACAGCGCGACCATCCCCATGATCTCGGCGGGCAGCTCGACGCCGCCCGCCTGGGTCATGCCCTCCCACGCTGCGGTGTCGTTCCAGGAGTCGGCGAGGTCGCACACGTGACGGTGCAGGTCGTCTCGCCATTCCGGCGCCAGTCGGCTCTGCCCCGGGTTCGGCGGCGTCGAGGTCAACGGACCGAAGTCTTTGCGAGCCGCGGCCGCGAACGCCTGCGCGAGTCCGTCGACGTGGGCGAGCAGTGCGGCGAGATCCATGTCGCGACACGGGGTCGGACGGTCCAGTTCGGTGTCGGGGATCGTGGCGGTCAAAGCCAGCATGTGATCGGCAGCCGCAGATATCAGGCGCGCCTGGGTCGTGTCGGTGGGCATCCGAGTCCCTCTCCTCGTGTCTGAGTGCTCACCGGGACTGACCACCCGGCCGTTGATTTCTCATCGGACGCACGACAGGGCTGTGGATGCGGCGCTCGAGCCGCCGGCAGCGGCTACCTCAGACCTGATGGCACGACGTTGCCGTCGACCGTCACCGTGACCTCGCCGGTTGTCGTGTTCTCGGAGATCTCGCCGTGTTCGAAGGTCACCGTCTCGAGAGGCCCGTCGACCGTCACGTCACTGGTGGGGACGCCGAGAGGTCCGGCCGAACCGTTGGTGCCGAGGAGCATTGGGGTGCCGTCCGGGGCGCGTTCGGTGTTCCATGCGTCGCGGATCTTGCCGGAGGTGACGATGTATGCGGGCGTTCCGGGGTCGCTGTTCTTCGCGATGATCACACCACCGCGGAATTGTTGGTACACGACACCGCTCTCGCGAGTGCCGGCGTTGTGATCGCCGGTCAGCGGCCTGCCCAGCGCTTCTCGTTGTGCCTGAGTCGCCGAGGCGTACTTGATCGCGAGCGGGCCGGTGAGCGTCACCGACACGTCGTCCTCACCCGTCACCGTCAGCTCGGAGGGGTCGGCCCCGGCATCAACGGCGGCCGCGGGGGTGGAGATGGACGAATCGCGGTCGGCCTCAGCATTCCCACACCCGGCGGCGGCAAGCGCGATCACGAACCATCCGGCAACGAACGCGGCGCGACGGGAAGCCGTCTGCTTCATAGGTGTCTCCCGGACTCTCGACGTACAGCCGATCCAAAACGCCCGAATCGGACGGGTTTCGCATGAGTCTATCGGCCACGGTCGCGGGCGGGCGTCCACCTCTGCGTCGGCGAATGCCCGACCCTGTTCGCAGTCGAGTGGAGTTCACCCGTGTCGGCGGCGGTATTCGGCGGCGGCTCCCGGGTGCAGGGGGATGGGGCCGGTGACGATCAACGACTGGGCGTCGAGGAACTGACTGCCGATCGCCTGGGCCGGTACGAGCTGGGCCGATTGATCGAGCAGTAGGTCGACGACGGCCGCGGCGGTCGCGTCCGGCACGTCCCGGCGAGCGAGCAGTAGGTTCGCGACCCCGACGGTGGTGACCGCCGGATGCCGACCGTAAATGTCGGCCGGGATGCGCACGGGCTCGTACGCGAGGCCGTGCCGCTGTCGTAGCGCCGGCACGATTCCGCCGAGGTCGAGTAGAGCGATCGGTACCTGCGGGTCGGCGAATGCCGGGGTCGGCAGACCACCCGCCCACATGACCGCGTCGACCTCTCCGGCGGCGAGCGCGGCGCGGGCCTCCCGCATCGTCTGGCGAACCGGCCGGATGTCGCGTTCCGGACCGAGTCCGGCTGCGACGAGAACCCGCTGCGAGAGTTCCGCGGCCCCGGAACCCGGTGCGCCGACACTCACCACCCGCCCACGGAGATCGGCGACCGTTGCGATGCCCGAATCGGCGCGGACCGCCACCTGGAAATAGTTCTCGTACACGCACCCGAGCGCGGTCAGCTGCGGGTCCGCACGTTCCACGGCAGCGTCGCGGAGGCTGAGGGCGAGCTCCGCCGAACCCGCGGAGAGGGCGTCGAGGTTCTCGGCGGAGCCGTTGGACCGCAGGGGCCGGATCGGCGGTGCACCCGACCGGTCAGCAGCCGCCGCGAGGAGACCGGCGAACTCCCAGAAGAAGCCGCCGGTCTCACCCGCCGCGAGGCGGACCGGTGAGCCGCGCTCGTCGCCGCACGCGGACAGCAGGAGCAGCGCCCCCATGCCGGAGCACCCGCGGAGCACGGTCCGACGATCGACCGACCCGCGCGCCAACGACATGGTGTCACCTTAGGCCCGCCGCGCACCGACCTCTGCGTCGACGAAGGCCCGCCCCTGCTCGCGGTCGAGTGGCGTCTCCGCCTTGTTGCGCAGCACGAAGATGTAGACCAGCAGCGACACCGCGATCACGGCGGTGACGTAGGCGATGAACCACGGGACGTGACCGCCGTTCTTCGCCGCCTGGTAGATCAGCGGTGCGGTGCCGCCGAACGCCGAGTTGGCGAGGGCGTAACCGAGACCCACGCCGAGAGCACGGACGTGCGACGGGAACAGTTCGGCCTTCACGATCGCGTTGATGGAGGTGTAGCCGGTGAGGATGATGTAGCCGATGCCGAGCAGCGTCAGCGACGCGGCAACCGAGGTGGTCTGGGGCAGGTAGGTGATCAGGACGTAGGTGTAGATGACGCCGCCGACACCGAAGAAGACGAGCACCGGCTTGCGTCCGACCTTGTCGCTGATCATCCCGCCGATCGGCTGCAGTGCCATCAGGAACACAAGTCCGATCAGGTTGATCCACGTGCCGACGCGGCCGTGGTCCTCGTAGGCGGTCTTGACGATGGCCGGGGCGTTCACGCTGTAGGTGTAGAAGGCGATGGTGCCGCCGATGGTGACCAGGAAGCAGACCACCAGCGAGCGCCAGTGGTGCAGGATGAGTTCGCGAATCGATCCGGACTCGGAATCGGCGCCGGTGCGCACGGCCTCCAGCTGCTCCGGGGTGAGCGACTCGTCCATGCTGCGGCGCAGCCAGAAGACGACGACCGCGGCCACACCGCCGATGAGGAAGGCGATGCGCCAACCGAAGTCGGAGATCTGGTCCTTGTCGAGGAAACCCTGCATCACGAGCAGCGTGAGCTGCGCCAGCACGTGTCCGCCGATCAGCGTGACGTACTGGAACGACGAGAAGAACCCTCGACGCTCACGCGTGGCCGCCTCGGACATGTACGTCGCCGACGCACCGTACTCGCCGCCGGTCGCGAAGCCCTGCACCAGACGACAGAGGACCAGGACGACCGCCGCCCACACGCCGATCGATTCGCGGCCCGGTGTCAGTGCGATGACCAGCGAGCACGCGGCCATCAACGACACGCTGAAGGTCAGCGCCGCGCGCCGGCCCCGTCGGTCGGCGTACCGGCCGAAGAACCAGGAACCCACCGGCCGCATCAGGAAGGTGACGGCGAAGATGGCGTACACGTAGACGGTGGAGTTCTTGTCGGCCGAATCGAAGAACTGGCTCTCGAAGTACGTCGCGAACACCGTGTAGACGTAGACGTCGTACCACTCGACGAGATTGCCCGAGGAGCCGCGCAGGGTGTTGTAGACGGCGCGGCGAGTGGCCGCGGCCGAGGATGTCGGTGGTGCGCTGCGCGCATCCGCGGCGAGCCCGGTGGTCGAGTCGGTCATCAGTCCTCCAGTCGTCGAACGTGCACCCGACACGAGTCCGGCGTCGGTGCCCTTAAACACTGTGAAGGCAGTCACAGGCTCGACGAAAGCCGATCTCGGTTTCCTAACACTCCCTTAGGACTCGACGTCCGGCGCGAGATCCGTCGCCGGGATCCAGAGGTCGATCCGGAGTCCCGTAGGGCGTCCGGCGCGCACCGTCAGTTCGCCGCCGGCGCCCTCGATCAGGGCCCGGGCGATGGACAATCCGAGTCCGGAGCCCGGTGCGGTGCCGGTCGCCGCGCGGAAGAACCGTTCCGTCACGCGAGGCAGCTCGGAGGCGGGCACACCGCGACCGGTGTCGGCGACCCAGATGCGGATACGCGGCCCTTCGGATCGGCAGCCCAACTCGACGGAAGCGTCCGGTCCGGCGTGATTGACCGTGTTGCTCATCAGGACGTCCAGCACCCGGATGAGGTCGTCCTCGTCGACCGCGGCGATCATCGACCGTGGCCGCTCCGGCGGCGAGGTGATCGACGCCGTCAGGCCCGCCTCGGCGAACGCTCCCGCCCAGAAGTCGTGACGTTCGGTCAGCACGGTGGCGACGTCGCAGACGCCGGTGGCGGAGACGGAGGGCCGCGATTCGGCGGTGGCGAGGACGAGCAGGTCCTCGACGATGCGGTCCAGCCGATCGATCTCCACCAGCGTCTTCTCATGCGATGCGAGCGATCGGCCGGTCAGGCCGAGGCCGAGAGTGTCGAGCCGAAACCGGACTGCGGCGAGCGGATTACGCAGTGCGTGAGCGGTGTCGGCGACCAGACGACGCTGGGCTGCGGTGGCGTGCTCGACGTCGTCGGCCATGGCGTCGAAGATGCGGGCCAGCTCACGGACCTCCGGCGGGCCGCTGCGCCGGGGATCACGGAGTCCGTCCGGCCGCGGTCCGACCTCGTCCGGAACGTGGTCGACGATGGATGCGCGCAGCGAGCGCACCCGGGTCGTCAACGCGGTCAGCGGACGAACCGTCCACCGCGACAGCGCAACCGCGATCAGCGACCCCACGAGCAGCATGGCAAGAGCACCTCCGGCGATCATCGCCCAGTACCTGGTGACGTCCCGCTTCGCCGCCGACGTCGATGCCGCGATCACGACCGCGCCGTCGACCTGACTGCCCGTACCGATCGGTCGGGACACCAGTACCGATGCGGGCGACCACGGCGTCAGACCCGACGGGATCCGCGTGCGCTGGTTGCGCAACGCCTCGGAGACCGCTTCGGCGACCTCCGGCGACCGGGCCGAGAGGCCGGCCGAGGCGCGTGTCGTGCCGGCTCGATCGACCACCACGACACCCTCGCCATAGAGGGCGTTGTAGCGCTCGACAGCCTGCTGTAGCTCGGTGCCCCGTATCTCCGGTTCGCGATCGGCGAGGTCGGCGAAGTAGGTCGCGGATGCGGTTCGGCTCTCGGTGAACCGTTGCAGCCGTTCACGACTCACCGTCGAAGCCAGGGGGACGGCCAAGCCGAGGACCACGATCGCCGAATAGGCGACGAGGACGAGCAGCACACGCCGCCACATCGCTCAGGAGTCCCAGCGGTAGCCGTACCCGCGGATCGTCTCGATCACGCCGGGTCTGCCGAGCTTCGCCCGGAGTGCGGTCATGTGGACGTCGAGGCTGCGGGAGATCGCGACATAGGCGTCGCCCCAGATCGCATCCATCAATTGTTCGCGGCTCACGGCCTCGCCGCGGCGTCCGACGAGGTGCGCGAGGAGTTCGAACTCCTTCGGGGTGAGTGCCACGTCGGCGCCGGCGACGGTGACCCGTCGCGCATCGAGGTCGACCGTGATGTCGCCGGTCGATATCTGCCGCCCTGCGACGGCCGGCGCGTCGGCGACCCGCCGGCGGGCGGCCACCTCCAGTCGCGCCATCAGCTCGCCGAGCCGTGCCGGTTTGACCACATAATCGTCGGCGCCCCCGCGCAGTGCCCGCACCACCGATCGCTCGTCGTCCCGCGCGGTGAGAACCACGACCGGCAGCCGGCTGACCGTCCGCAACCGGCGCAATACGGTCAGTCCGTCCTCGTCGGGTAGTCCCAGGTCCAGAAGGGCGAGGTCGAAGTCCCGGTGACCGAGCAGGAGGTCGGCTCCGCGACGCATCCGGCGTGGCTCGTGGCCGACCTCGATCAGGGCGTCGACGAGGGCGTCACCGACCCCGTCGTCGTCCTCCACCACCGCGATACGCATCGCCTCTCACGGTACGACAGCGGGTGACCGGTGAACCGGTGCCACCTCGGGGATGGACCTCGGCGAACAGGGTCAGAGGGCGATCTGCCGGTTGACGTCCTTGTAGAGCAGGTAGCGGAAGTCCGACGGTCCGCCGGCGTAGCAGGCCTGGGGGCAGAAGGCGCGCAGGGACATGTAATCGCCCTCCTGGACCTCCACCCAGTCGCCGTTGAGGCGGTAGACGGCCTTGCCTTCGAGGACGTAGAGGCCGTGTTCCATCACGTGGGTCTCGGCGAACGGGATCGATCCACCGGGCTTGAAGGTGACGACGTTGACGTGCATGTCGTAGGCCAGGTCCTGCGGGTCGAGCATCCGGGTGGTGCTCCACGCGTCGGTGTCGGGCATCGGGGTGGGCTCGATGTCGCGCTCGTTGCCGAACTTCGGGGCCGGGGTGTGACCCGCGATCGGCTGGTAGCGCTTGCGGATCCAGTGGAAGGTCGTGGTGGCGTCGCTGCGGTTTTGCGCCGACCATGCGGTGCCTGCGGGCAGGAACGCGAAGCCGCCCTCGGTCAGCGTGTGCTCCTCACCGGCGACGGTGACGGTCAGCGTGCCCGCGGTGACGAAGAGGAAGCCCTCGACCTCCGGCTGCGGCTCCGGGGCATCCGATCCGCCGCCCGGCGCGACCTCGACGATCGACTGCGAGAAGGTCTGCGCGCCACCGGGAACCGGGCTGTTGATGACCCAGGCGCGGGTGCCGGTCCACTCGGGGAAGACCGAGGTGACGATGTCGCGGAGAACGCCGCGCGGGATCACCGTGTAGGCCTCGGTGACGATCGCGCGGTCGGAGAGCAGGTCGGTCTGCGGCGGGAGCCCACCGGCGGGGGTGTAGTACGGGGAGGCGGTCATCGTGGTGTCCTCTTCGGCGGATTGGTTGATGGTCGTTCGGGGCTTGCGGGGTTCAGGCGGCGGGCGGCCGGTGGAGTGCCAGTTCGCGCACCTTCGCGATGGGCAGACCGGTTGCCGTCTCGACCTCGTCGACGGTCAGCGCGCCGCACACCTCGCCGCGGCGGATGAACCCGGCGAGAGCGCGGGCGGTCGCCGGTTCGTCGAGCACCGACGAGGAGATCTGGTGTGCGTAGTTGCGCAGTCGCTCTGCGGCGGAATCGAATCCGTCGCGGTAGAAGGCGTACGTCGCGAGGAATCGGGTGACGAGCTGGGCCGGGTGGAGATCCCAGCCCTGGTAGAAACCGCGTTCGAGGTGGCGGCGGACCAGTCGCGAGTGCAGGGCCCAACCGGCTTCGACGGCCTCGTGGTCGCCGACCGGGAGGATGTTGGTCGACCCGTCGGACAGGCGCACGCCGGTGCCGGCCGCGGCCAGCTGCATCACGGCCTTCGCGTGATCGGCGGCCGGATGTTCCATCGACTGGTACGCGGCGGCGATGCCGAGGGATGCGGAGTAGTCGTAGGTCCCGTAGTGCAGCGCGGTCACCCGGCCCTCGCCGGCGTGGATCATCTTCGCGACCGGCGCCGATCCGTCGACGCCCATCACCGACTGCGGGGTCTCCACCTGGATCTCGAAGCCGATCCGCCCGTCCGGCAGCCCGTGGATGCGCTCGAGCTCGCGGGCGACGGTGACCATCGCGGTGACCTGATCGGTCGAGGTCACCTTCGGCAGGGTCAGCGTCAGGCCGGCCGGGAGGTCGCCGGTGTCGGCGAGTCCGGAGATGAACAGGTCGAGGGTGCGCAGGCCACGAGCCCGCACATCGGACTCGAAGCATTTGAAGCGGATGCCGATGAACGGCGGCGTGGTGTCGCCGGCTTCGCGGATCGCGGCGACGGCAGCCGCCACCGCTGCGTCCTCCTCGTCGTCGGAGCGGACGCCGTAGCCGTCCTCGAAGTCGACGCGCAGATCCTCGACGGGCTCGGTGCGCAGCTTCGCCTCGACGAGGGCTGCGAGTTCGGTTGCGGTCGAATCGGTTCGGGCGACGGTCGCCCGGGCGATCGCGTCGAGGCCTCCGTGCTCGGCTGCGGTGTCCAGTGCCGTGCGACCCCACTCCCGGGCGAGGTCCGCGGAATGCCGGTCGGCGGGGACATAGACGGTGTGGATCGGTTGCCGGCTTCCGTCGTCGCCGGGATACCTCTCGGCCAGCAGGGCGTCCGCCGGGGCGAGGGCTGCCTCGACCTCGGCCAGGAAGGCCGCACCGAGGCGGCCGGGCTGCACGCTCATGAGGAGTCCTCCGTCGATGATGGAAAAATAATTCCGCAGAGTGGACTTTACCTGACTCGGCGCACGTCGTCAGGCCGAGGTGTTGGTGGACCCCAATTGTGGTTTCACATCATGGAACGTAATCTTGCGCCGAACTGTGGAGGTGGCAATGGCGGGTAACTCGGGTGGCGTCCAGTCGGTCGAGCGGGCTTTCGAGCTGCTCGAACTCATCGGTCGCGCCGGTGGCGAGTGCTCCCTGAGCCATCTGTCGTCGGAGTCGCCGCTGCCGCCACCGACCATCCACCGGTTGCTGCGCACGCTCGTGGGCATCGGGTACGTCCGGCAACTGCCGAACCGGTCGTATGCGCTGGGCCCGCGGCTGATCCGCCTCGGCGAGGTTGCCAACCGGCAACTCGGCGCGGTGGCCGCACCGGTATTGGGTTCGCTCGTCGCCGAACTCAGTGAGACCGCGAGCCTCGCCGTGCTCGACGGCGACATGGTCATCTATGCGGCGCAGGTCCCCTCGCCGCACAGCATGCGCACCAACAACGAGGTCGGGCGTCGGGTGACGATGCACAACACCGCCGTCGGCAAGGCGGTGCTCGCCGAACTCGACGACGCTCGAATCCTCAAGCACGTCACCCAGGCCGGGCTCACGCCCGCCACCGAGTGGAGCGTCACCTCGTTGTCCGGCGTCTTCGCGGCCGTCGAGCAGGTGCGTGCGGAGGGCGTGGCCACCGACGAGCAGGAGTACGAGGTCGGGGTCTGCGGCATGGCCGTCGCCGTACCCGGTGCGCCGACGCCGATGGCGGTCGGCATCTCGGGTCCGGTCGCCCGGTTCGACGAGGATCTGCGAGCGCGGGCGGTCGGCGCCCTGCGGGCGGCGGCTGACACCATCTCCGAGGCCCTCATCGGTGCGAGGGAGTCGTAGGCGACTCTCGTTCGTGCGGCGGGGTCAGATGGTGAGCTTGGTCGGCGACGTGCGGTTGGCCGAGTCGCCGCTCGAGCCGTCGCCGATCTGGCCGTCGTTGTTGAAACCCCAGCACCAGACCGAGCCGGAGGCCATCGCACACGACGTGCCGTTGCCGGTCGAGATCGAGGTGACGTCGGTCAGGCTGCTGACCTCGCGCGGGATCTTCACCGAGCCGCCGCTGGAGCCGAGCTGGCTGCGGTCGTTGTCGCCCCAGCACCAGGCCTTTCCGTCGGCGACCGCGCAGGTGGTTCCCCAGTCGGTGGAGATGGCCGACGCCTTCGAGATGTTGTTCACCTTGGTGGGCGTCTTGCGCGGTTCGGCCGTGCCGTTGCCGATCTGGCCGTAGGCGTTGGCGCCCCAGCAGTACGCGTCTCCGCCGGAGATCGCGCAGGCCGTCTGGAAGTAGGTGCTGGTGTTGGTGGACGGGTCGTTGTCGTCGTCGGGGGCCGACTCGTGGTAGCCGCCGAGGCTGATGGCGGTGACCTCGTCGAGCCCGCCGACCTTCACCGGCGCCGACCGTTGGGTGGTGCTGCCGTCGCCGATCTGGCCGCTGTCGTTGTTGCCCCAGCAGAATGCCGAACCGTCGGAGACGGCGCAGGTGGTGCCGTAGGCGGTGGTGATGTCGGTGACGACACCGAGGCCCGGAACCTTGGTGGGCACCGAGACGGCGTCGCTGCCGCCGGTGCCCAGCTGGCCGTATTCGTTGTTGCCCCAGCAGTACGCGTCTCCGCCGGCGATCGCGCAGCTGGTGCCCCAGCCGGTGGTGATCGCCTTGACCTCGGAGAGCGTGCCCACCTTGGTCGCGGTCTCGACGATGTTGCCGTCGGAGCCGTTGCCGACCTCGCCGTAGTGGTTGTTGCCCCAGCACCACGCCTCGCCGGCGGCGACCGCGCACGCCGTGCCGACGTAGGTGTTCTCACCGGTGAGGTAACCGCCGACGGAGACCGACGTCGCGTCGGTGACACCGCCCACCGTGGCCGGACGACTGTGCGGAGTGGTCGTTCCGTCGCCGAGCTGGCCGGTCGTGTTGTCGCCCCAGCAGTTCACCGTCTCGTTGACGATCGCGCAGCTGGTGCCGAAGTCGGTGCTCACCAATGGCTGTGCGACGGTTGCTTTTTCGGGATCGTCGGCGGCGCTGCTCAGGAGGACCAGTCCGGCGATCGCACCGATGACGGCGACCAGCACGGCACCCAGTACGCCGGCGATGATCAACCCGGTGCGCTTCTTCTTCGGCGGTGTCCCCGGGTAACCGGCCTGCGTGTACGGCATCGCACCCTGCGGTTGTGAACTGTAGAGCGGTTGCGGTCCAGAAGAATTCGGCCCAGAAGACTTCGGCCCAGAGACGTTCGCGGTCGCGCCGGGCCCCGAGGGGTGGCTCATCAGCGGCTGCGGGCCGGACGGTCCGGTCATCGTCGGCTGCGGGGGTGGGGTGTACTGCCCGAAGGGTTGACCGAACGGCTGTTGCTGGGCCGACGGCGCGCCGGTGCCGCCGCCGACGAGCGTGGGCGGGGGAACCGACGCGGCCGCGATCGTATTGCCCTGCGCGGACGGCGATTCGATCGCCGACTTCAGGGCGGCGGCGAAGCTGCGGCAGTCGGGGTAACGGGCCGCCGGGTCCTTGGCGAGTGCGCGCTGGAAGACCGGGTCGAGGTGCGCGAGGTCGCCGCGCAACTGGCCGATGTGGGGGACCGGCCGCTGGATGTGGCCGAGCATCACCGACGGCTCGGACTGGCCGACGAACGGTGGTTGCCCGGCGAGCAGTGCGTAGGCGGTGCAGGCCAGTGAGTACTGGTCGGAACGTGCTGTGGCGTCGGCACCTTCGAGGGTCTCGGGTGCGGAGAACGCGACGGTCCCGATGAACGAGTGGGTGCCCGTCAGATTGGCTGACCCGGCGAGTTTCGCGATGCCGAAGTCGAGGACGAGAGCGCGGTCGATCACTCCCGAGGCCGGGTCGCGGGTGACGAGGATGTTGGCGGGCTTGATGTCCCGGTGCACCACCTGATGGCGGTGTGCGTAGTCGAGGGCGTCGGCGACCTGGGTGACGACCGTCGAGACCTCCGCCGGCTTCAGGCGCTCCTCGGTGAGGTCCTTGCCGTCCACATAACTCATCGAGAACCACGGCGAACCGTCCTCGATGCCGTACTGGTGGATCGTGATGATGCTGCGGTGATCGAGTTTCGCGGTGGTCTTCGCCTCGTTGGTGAAGCGCTGGTTGAACCCGGGCTGTGCGCTGACGGCGGTCGAGATGACCTTCAGCGCCTCACGCCGCTCGAGTTGGAGGTTCTCGACGAGATACACCTCGCCCATGCCGCCGGCACCCAGCTGGGAGATCACGCGGTAGCCGGCGATGTGGGTGCCCGGACTCAGTGGCACGGCGACACCTCTTTCTTACGATGAGAAGCGATTACAGGAGAACTCGAACTCGTGGCGGTCGTACGCTGGGACGATACCGATACGGCACCGGTCCGGGGCACCCTTCAATCGGATGACCGACGAGTGGATGACGGCCATGTCTAGTACCCGATCCGGGTGGGCGTGAGCTTGTCGTCGGTGCTGCCGATGCCGAGCTGACCGGTCGCGTTGAAACCCCAGCACCAGACGTCCGACGACGCGAGTGCGCACGACGTCCGTTCGCCGGTCGAGATCGCGGCGACATCGGACAATCCGTTGAGCCGGGTTGGATTCGGGCGGTCCTCGAGCGTGCCGTCGCCGACCGACCCCCACGCGTTGGCGCCCCAGCAGTAGCCGACGCCGCCGGCGATCGCGCAGGTGGTGTGCCCGGTTCCGGTGCTGATCGCTGTCGCTTCGTCGACGCCGGAGACGAGCGTCGCGGTGGTGCGGGAGTCCCTGGTCCCGTCGCCCAGTTGTCCGAAAGCGTTGTTGCCCCAGCAATAGGCGCTGCCGCCGGCGATCGCGCAGGCGGCCTGGTCGCCCGCCGACACGGAGGTAGCGGCATCGAGGTCGGCCACCCTCGTCGGCTTGGGCCGGTTGTAGGTGGTGCCATCACCGACCTGGCCGTTGTCGTTGAGGCCCCAGCAGTAGGTGTCGCCGCCGGCGACCGCGCAGGTGAAGTTCACCCCGACGCTGATCGAGGTCACGTCGTCGAGCCCGGCGACACGCACCGGACGGTACTGGTTGGCCGTGGATCCGTCGCCCACCTGATCGAAATCGTTTGTGCCCCAACAGTAGGCGGCTGCGGCTGCGATGGCGCACGTGGCCCAGTTGGCGGTCGAGATCGCGGTGACGTCGGCGAGGTCGGCAACCCGGGTCGGCTTCAGTCGGCTGGTCGTCGTGCCGTCGCCGAGTTGTCCGTAGTCGTTGTTGCCCCAACAGTAGGCGACGCCCTCGGCGACCGCGCAGGTGTTGGGCCCGCCGGTCGTGATCGAGGTGACGCCGGTGAGGTCGGCGACGCGAGTGGGCGTCCAGCGGTTCGTCGTGGTCCCGTCGCCGAGTTGTCCGGCCTGGTTGTCACCCCAGCACCAGGCGGCACCGTCGCGGATCGAACAGGTGGTACCGAGACCCGCACTGAGTTTCACCTCCTCGGCCGCAGCCGCCTGCGGACTCGAATCGCCGGCACCGCCGCTGTCGTCGCCGCCGCGCGTGAGGAGAACGACGGTCGCGACCACCGCGAGCAGCGCGACCACCCCGATCGCGCCCACGAGCAACGGCCAACGGCGCCGCCCGCCCCCCGGCGGTGCCGCCCGGGTGGGGGCGGAGTGGCCGGGCAGCGGGGGAGTGAAGCCCGGTCCGGAGAGCTGCTGCGTCTCCTGCGGCTGCCCCGGCGCGAACAGAGGTGGTTGTGGTCCGGGATACGGGTGCTGCGGGGGCGGTGGCCGGGTCGTCGGACCGGCCCGCGGCGGGACGATCTGTGTCGCCGCGGTGCCGGTCGCGGCGAGCGCCCGCCGCAGATCGAGGGCGAAGTCGGTGCACGTGGGATAGCGGTCCAGCGGGCCGCGGGCCAAGGCGCGGTCGAAGACGGGGTCGAGCGCGGCGAGGTCGGGCCGGTACCGGCTGATCCGCTCCGGCGGTGACGTCAGCTTCGCGACGATGTGCCGGGTCTGGGTGTCGGCCTCGTACGGGGTCGCGCCGGACAGCAGTTCGTAGGCGGTGCAGGCGAGCGCGTACTGATCCGACGCCGGGCCGGCCGGTTTGCCGTCGAGGATCTCCGGGGCGGCGTAGACCAGCGTGCCCACGAACGACGACGGTGCGGTCAGCGTGGTCGCGGTGGCGAGCTTCGCGATCCCGAAGTCGAGGACCACGACCCGGTCGAGGGCGTCGCCCATCGCCCGCCGGGTGACCAGGATGTTGCCCGGTTTGATGTCGCGGTGCACGACACCGTGGGTGTGTGCGTAGTCGAGGGCATCGGCGACGCGGTCGACGATGGTGAGGATCTCGTCGGGCCGGAACGAGCCGCCCCGCAGATCCCGTCCGTCGAGGTAGGCCATGGTGAACCACGGGTCGTCGTCGGTGACGCCGTAGTGATAGATCGTGACGATGTTCGGGTGGTCGAGGGAGGCGGCGGTCTGGGCCTCCCGGCTGAACCGGCGGATGAACTCCTCGTCGACGGTCTCGGCGACCGAGATGACCTTGAGTGCCTCGCGGCGTCGGAGTTGCGGGTTCTCCACCAGGTACACCGTGCCCATACCGCCCGCGCCCAGGCGGCTGATCACGCGGTAGCCGGCGACCTGTTCGGGGTGGTGGGCCATCATCGCCTCCTGGTGGCGTGACCTGTGATGCGACGACGATAACGCCGGTGCGGTCGCCATGCCCGGACACCGCACTTCTTTCATTCGAATGGCGTGGCACAATGCTCCCGTGGCAAACAACAGTGGTGACAAAGCCGGCAAGAAGCACTACGTCGACAACGGCTGGCCGAAGGACGAGGACGGCAACCATCCCGACCACGCGGTCTCCGAACTCGCGACGCACATCTCGGGTGCGCTGTCCCCGTTCGGTGACACCGAGTTCCCGCTCCCGGTCGACGACCTGCCTTTCGTGCAGGCGAAGACGGTCGTCAACCGCTGACGCCGATGCCGACCACCGGAACTCCCAGCGGCGGGTCGGTCTCTCCGGAGGAAGGCGGCCGCCTGTCGCACATCGACAGCAGCGGCACGGCGCGCATGGTCGACGTCGGGCACAAGGAGCCGACGAAACGTCGTGCGATCGCCGGCGGCACCTTCCACACCACGGCCGAGGTGATCGGCCTCCTCAGTGAGTCGAAGCTGCCCAAGGGCGATGTGCTGGCGACCGCCCGCATCGCCGGCATCATGGCGGCCAAGCGCACCGACGAGCTGATCCCGCTGTGCCATCAGCTGGCGTTGTCGTCGGTCGAGGTCGACTTCACCATCGGCACCGACTCCATCGACGTGACCGCGACCGTAGCCACCTCCGGCCAGACGGGCGTCGAGATGGAGGCCCTGACCGCGGTCGCCGTCACCGGGCTGACGCTGCACGACATGGTCAAGGCCGTGGACAAGCGCGCCCGCATGGACAACATCCGCCTACTCGAGAAGACCGGCGGCAAATCCGGCGACTGGCTGCGGGACGACCCGGCCGATGGCTGAGACCACGCCCGACCCCGCACGGCAGCGCGTCGCGCAGATCGTCGTCGCGTCGACACGGGCGAGTACCGGGGTCTACCCCGATCGCACCGGTCCGATCATCGAGGCCTGGCTCGTCGAGCAGGGTTTCTCGGTCGCCGAACGCGATGTGGTGGCCGACGGTCCGCCGGTCGGTGCCGCGATCCGCGCCGCGGTCTACGCCGGCGTCGACCTCGTGCTCACCACCGGGGGAACGGGTCTGTCACCGACCGACCGCACCCCCGAGGAGACACGGCCGCTGCTCGACGTCGAGATCCCCGGCCTCGCCGACGCCATCCGCGCGGCGGGGCTGCCGAAGGTCCCGACGGCCGTGCTCTCGCGTGGCCTCGCCGGTATCGCCGGGACGACACTGGTGGTGAACCTTCCCGGCTCGACCGGCGGCGTGCGGGACGGCCTGACCGTCCTCACCGGCGTCGTGCACCACGCCCTCGACCAGATCCGCGGCGGGGATCACTGATCGTCCCCGATCAACCGTGACAAGACAGGATTGACCAATGACCGTAGTCGTACACACCGCGGTGTCGGACCAGCCCATCGGGCTCGCCGACCACGAGGCGATGGTCGCCGACGCCTCGGACGGCAAGGCCGGTGCGATCGTCGGCTTCGTCGGGGCGGTTCGCGACCACGACGGCGGCCGGACCGTCGCCGAACTGGCCTACTCCGCCCATCCGACGGCGCCGAAGGTGCTCGCCGAGGTCGTCGAGGAAGTGTCGGCGGTCGAGGGTGTCCGCGCGGTCGCCGTCTCGCACCGCGTCGGCGACCTCGAAATCGGGGACGTCGCCTTCGTGGTGGCCGTGGCCGCCGACCATCGCCGCGCCGCCTTCGAGACCTGCGCCCGGCTCGTCGACGAGGTCAAGGCGCGTATCCCGGTGTGGAAGCACCAGTACTACGACGACGGCACCGAGGAGTGGATCAACTCGGCTTAGCCCTTCGAGGCTCGTCGCTGCGCTCCTCGCACCTCAGGGAGCGAGAGACCTAGGCCCCGGCGCCGCCGTCGACGGGCACGATCGCGCCGGTGACGAACGAGGCGCGGTCGCTGAGCAGGAACGCGGCGACCTCGGCGATCTCGCGCGGCTCGGCCATCCGGCCGAGGGGAGTGGAGTCGCTGATCCAACGGGAGACCCCCGGGCTGGCCGCCTCCCACTCGTCGATCATCTCGGTGGCGGTGCCGCCGGGTGTGAGCCCGTTGACGCGGATGCCGTCGCGTGCCCAGCTGACGGCCGCGGTCTCGGTGATGCTGTTCAGTGCGCGCTTCATCGCCCCGTAGGCGGGAAGGTCGGGGTTGGCGCGTCGCGACCCGATGCTCGAGGTGTTCACGATCGCGCCGCCCCCATTGCGCTGCATCAGCGCCGCTTCGGCGTTCATCGCGATCCAGTGCGAGCGGAAGTTCACCGCGAACTGCCGGTCGATGTCGGTTGCCGTGGTGTCCTGCAGCGGACCTGGTACCTCCTGGACGACGGCGCCGTTGTTGAACGCGCCGTCGAGGCGGCCGTGCAGTTCTTCGACGCGGGTGATCGCGGCGTGGACGCTTGCATCGTCGGCCAGATCGAGAGTCACCGCGTCGGCGGTGCCGCCGGTCGACCGGATGTCGTCGACGATCCGCTCGAGGGCATCGATGCCGCGCGCACCGAGCACGACCGAGGCGCCCTCGTGGGCGAACAGATGTGCTGCGGCGGCGCCGATTCCGCGGCTGGCGCCGCTGACGAAGATGACCTTGCCGGTGAGCAGGCCGATGGACGGGGTGGACCGGATATCGGTGTCGTGTGTCATGGAACTCAGCGTGGCCGTGGCGGGTGAGCTCATTCAGGCACAGGCTGTACTACTCTCCGCCGGCCGATCGGACGCACACTCGAGGTATGGACAAGCACGGACTCGCCTCGTTCCTGCGGAGTCGACGTGAGCGTTTGCAGCCGGAGGACGTCGGTCTGCCGGCCGGTACGCGGCGTCGGACTCCGGGGCTGAGGCGGGAAGAGGTCGCGGTGCTCGCGCACATCTCGACCGAGTACTACGTACGGCTCGAGCAGGGCCGCGCGCCCCGGCCGTCGGCAGAGGTGCTCGTCGGCATCGCCGGAGCGCTGCTGCTCACCGACGAGGAGTCCGACCATCTGCACATGCTCGCCGGAACAGCTCCACTGCGAACCGCCCTCCACCGGCGGGACGTGCGTCCGAGCATCGTCGCACTGCTGGACCGCATGCCGCAGACCGCGGGATTCGTGATGTCGGCGATCTTCGAGGTTCTCGCCTGGAATGACCTGGCGGCCGCGCTTCTGGAGGACTTCGGCGAACTCGGCCCGGCCGATCGCAACCTCGCGCGCCGGGCGTTCCTCACCGACGACGCCGCGCCGCTGTACGGCATCTCCGACGGCGCGGAGTTCCGCCACCACGTCGTCGCGAGGTTGCAGCTGGCGGCGACCCGCTATCCATCGGACCCGGCGGTCGTCGGTCTCGTCGAGGATCTGCGGGAAGGCAGCGCACAGTTCGCCCGGCTGTGGGACCAGCACGACGTCGCGGCCGCACCGACGCTCCGGAAGACCCTGCGGCATCCCGTCGTCGGAGAGATCACGGTCGACTGCGATTCGCTGGAGCTCGCCGAGCGGGACCAGCATCTGGTTCTCTACAGTGCGCCGGCGGGTTCGGCGGACGCCGAGGCGCTCGCCCTACTGCAGGTCCTGGGTTCCGACGCCGCCGGGCTGTCGGAAGCCACCTGAGAATTGGAAAAGGGCCCCGCACGGATCAGTCATCGTGCGGGGCCCTTCGTCTGGGTCCCTCTGTGCGCTGCGGATTGTGTCCGAGCCGCTACAGGTAAGGGCTGCTACTCGTCAGGGGTTGGGCAGCAGGTGCTTGTTGTCGTTGAACAGCTTGATCTGTTCCGGGCTCAGCGAGACACCACTGTTCTTGGCGGCGTTCCAGAGGTTCTCGACCTCGGGGCTCACACCGGCGTCGGTGAGAACCGAGGTGACCTGCTTGGCGACGTCGTCGGTGGTCTTGGCCTCAGGAGCCTTGACGAGGCTGAAGCTGCCGTTGCCGTCCTGGAGCTTCTTGACGATCGGGGCCGGGACATCGCTCGGAGCGGTGCGCGGGGTGTGGCCCGACAGGCCGACGCCACAGGTGGGCCATGCGCCCTTGCCCTGCGAGGCGAGCACGCGCTCGGCGACGACGATCTGCTCCTCGCGGGTGGCCTGCTCGGCGGTCGGGGCGAACTCGCCGCCGCCGTGGCCGCTCCAGGTGCTCGGCGAGAACTGCAGGCCGCCGTGGTAGCCGTTGCCGGTGTTGATGGCCCAGTTGCCGCCGGACTCGCACTGGGCGACCTGGTTCCATTCGGCATCGGTTGCCGCGTTCGCGGTACCGGTGCCCAGAAGGGCGGCTCCGCCACCGAGGACGGCGCCGGTGAGGGCGACCTTGGTGAAGGTCTTGGTGGTCGAGCTGGTCGTCTGCTTGCGGTGACGTCCGGACATAGATCGATTCCTCTCTCCACGCGCCTACGAAGTCAGCTGTCGGGTTCGAGCGAGAGGTTGCTCGGCCCCAGTGCGTCACCGGGATTTATTAATCACGGTTCTGCGCCTGGGACTTAACCCCTAGGACACCTGGTGTGGTGCCCGGTCTCAGGGGATGAGGTTGGGTCCCCCGTCCTCGCTCCTAGATTTCGTGCGGTCGTACCCTCCGGCGGAGCGAGGCTCGGCGCGGCCGGCGGGACGTATGTTCTGTTTCCTTACCGTGACCTTCGAGAAGGTCGCTTCGTACAGTACGTCGTTCGATCGGCCGATTCACCTGCTTGTACGCAACTTATTTTTTCTTCAGAACCTGGTCTCCCGACCAACTTTCGGCGTCATCGCAGTTCATCGGGCCGGATGCGCTCCCGTGGCCATCTCGTTACCGCGCCGTTATGTGACTAAGGTCACACGGTGGTTGTGGTGTCAGCCACCGGCGAACGGGGGAAGGACGTCGAGTGTCGAGCAGGTGCCGAGCTGGAGTGAACGGTCAGTGAAGGCGATCTCGTCGCGGAGATAAGAGCAGCGCTCCAGTACCTTTGCGAGTTCGGCGTTGCCGGCAGACAGCGTCGACTCGAGGTGGGCGAGGGTGGTCGCGGGGTCGATGTCGACGACACGCGACTCGGTACCGGCGGCGGCGCGAGCAGCGGCGAAGAAGCGGACGGTGAGGTTCATCGGGGCCGAGCCTATCCGCCGATGGCGGACATCGGCCGCGTCGGCTGGACGAAGCCGGCGGCGTTCACCTCGTGTCCAGGAGCCTTCTGCCACATGTCGGTGCGCCACAGCGCGGCGACGGCGGCGTCGACCTCGTCGTCGGGCAGCGTGCGCAGCACGGCGCGCAGATCGGTCTCCGACGAGGCGAACAGGCAGTTGCGCAGTGACCCGTCGGCGGTGAGCCGGGTGCGGTCGCAGTCACCGCAGAACGGACGGGTGACCGAGGCGATCACGCCGACCTTCGCCGGGCCCCGCGACGTCCGATGGCCGTCGACGATCCAGGTGGCTGCCGGGGCGCTGCCGCGCGGTGCGGGATCGGGCAGCAGATCGAACCGTGTGCGCAGCGTCGCGAGGATCTCGTCGGCGGTCACCATCCGGGTCCGCTGCCAGGCGTGGTCGGCGTCGAGGGGCATCTGTTCGATGATGCGCAGCTCGTAGCCGTGTTCCAGGCAGTAGGCGAGCAGGTCCGGGATCGCGTCGAGGTCGGCACGGTCGGGGATCACGGCGTTGACCTTGACCGGGTCGAGACCCGCGCGCTTGGCGGCGGCGAGACTGGCCAGCACGTCGTCGAGCCGGTCGCGCCGGGTGATCTCGGCGAATCGTTCGCGGTCGATGGTGTCGAGGGAGATGTTGATGCGGTTCAGTCCGGCGGCGACGAGGCCGTCGATCCGCCGGGTGAGACCCAGCCCGTTGGTGGTCATCGCTATCTCGGGCCGTTGGGGCAGGGCGGACACGGCGCCGATGACCTGCTCGAGGTCGCGACGCAGCAGGGGCTCACCGCCGGTGAAGCGGATGCGTTCGATCCCCAGGTCCCGGACCGCGACCGTCAGCACGCGGATCAGCTCGTCGGCGCTCAGCACCGCGTCGTTGGGCATCCAGTCGAGTCCCTCGGCCGGCATGCAGTAGGTGCAGCGCAGATTGCACCGGTCGGTCACCGAGACCCGCAGGTCTTTCGCCACCCGCCCGAACGTGTCGCGCAGCGGCCCGCGTGTGGGCACGTCGGATGGCGCCCCGGCCGTCATCGACCGTGGCGTGGGGATCCCGAGTCCTACCGTGCTCACGCTGTCCTGCGGATCACGTGGCGTTCGGGTCCTTGCGGGCCTCGAGAGCTCGGAAGGTGCTGGCATGGAACACGAGCGGCTCGACCGTGGGGTCGGCGCGCAAGGTGTTGATCTCCAGCAGCACGACGGTGTGATCACCGGCCTGGATCTCGTTGTGAATGGTGCACGACAGATGGGCGGCAGCGTCGGGGACGAAGACCGCCCCGGCGTCGGTGCGCAGCGGCGTGATGCCGTCGAACCGTCGCTCCGACGGACCGGCGAGTTGCTTGCAGACATCGGTCTGGTCGCCGGCGAAGACGCTCACGCCGATGGCCGGTGCGGTACGGATCTGCGGCCACGTCGTCGACGTGTTCTGGACGCAGACCGATACCAGTGGAGGCTCGAGAGAGACGGTGGTGAAGGAGCTCGCCGCCATTCCGATCAGCGTGGTCGAATCTCCCTCACCCTGAAGGCAACACACCGCGACGACGCCGCTGGGGAAGCAGCTGAACGCTGCCCGGAGGGCCTTGGCGTCGGAGACGGGGGCAAGTTCTGGGGAGGTGTCGATGGTCGCGGTCACGGTCCTCACCTGGCTCGGCGTCCGGCACGGAGTGCGTACACCAGGCCGAGGAGGAAACCCAGCGGTGCGCACATGGTCAACAGGTAGACGAAGGTCGGTGCGGTGTCGCCGTCGGTGACGAGCGGGGTCACGAACAGGGCCACGAGGGCGATGAGTCCGATCGCGAAGATCACCATGGCTGCCTGCAGCAACCGCGGGGACGTCGTCTTCTGCATGTCGTCCACGGTAATGCACACTCCGGGAGCGCGACGCCGCGCGAGGGGCTGACCGGTAGGGCGGAGGTAATGGTGTGACCGCGGGGTGGGGTGTTGGCTACCATGGGGCGCAGCAGGCGCCTTGCATCCGTCTGGGCCCATACGGACTTTCCGCCGTGGGTCGTGTGATGGGTGACGGCGTCTTTTGTTGTGACAGGCAGATCAGCTAGAGATCTACGACGTACAGATGAGGGTGAGCACAGTGCCGACCGGCAAGGTGAAGTGGTACGACGCGGACAAGGGCTTCGGCTTCCTCGCTCAGGAGAGCGGTGAGGACGTCTACGTCCGTTCGTCCGCCCTGCCCGACGGGGTGGAGGCCCTCAAGCCGGGGCAGCGCGTGGAGTTCGGCATGGCTGCCGGTCGCCGCGGGCCGCAGGCACTGAGCGTCAAGGTTCTCGATCCCGCGCCGAGCGTGTCGAAGAACGTGCGCGAGGCCGCCCGCAAGGAGACCAAGCGCCACACCCCCGACGAGCTGCACGGCATGGTCGCCGATCTGATCACCTTGCTCGAGGGCAAGGTGCAGCCGGATCTGCGCAAGGGACGTTACCCCGACCGCAAGACCGCGCAGCGGATCTCCGAGGTCGTTCGCGCGGTCGCTCGCGAACTCGAGAGCTGAGCTCCGTTCGTCGAGCACTGAGCCCGACGCCGCGCGGCGTCAGCCCAGGTACTGCAGGAACTTCTCCGGCGCGGTCTGCGCTGCGAGCACGCCGCGCGGGATGATCTCATCGTTTGGTGTCAGCCGGGCCGACGCCGGGTAGACGGTGACGCCCAGCAGGACGTATTCGGGTGCCGTCTTCAGCGTTACCGTGTAGGTCTCACCGGACGCCTGGGGCTGCTCGTCCTCGACGAGTCCCTTCGGCGTCCAATAGACGGCCGCGAGGTTCCACGGGCCCTTCGCGATGTCGCCGGAGACCGACAGCATCACCGTGTCGCCGACCGCCACCGGAACCCGGGGAGCCTCGCGCTGCGACGTGCCGAGTGGCGGGTCGCATTCGTCGAGCATCAGGTCGCACCACCGCACCGGCTCGACGGTGTAGAGGTTCTTGCCGACGGCGATGTGGAGGTACGGCCGGTCGTCGTGCGAGGAGTTGCGGGTCAGCAGGAACACCGAGACGCCGACGACTGCGACGAACGCCACCACGACGATCGCGATGATCGAAAGAGCTTTCTTCTCACCACTGCTGATCACGGTCGGCGATGTCCTGTCTGGTCGGGGGCGGGGCGGTCTCCGGGTGCCCGGTCACCGGAGTTCGGGAACGGTGCCGTCGACGGCATCCGTGTGGTCGTCGGCCGCTGGGTATGCGCCCGGGTGGGTGCCGATCCCGGGCCGGTGCGGGGTGCAGCGTCCGAGCCGGCGGCCCGGAATGCGACCGTCGGTGCGGCGTGGTCGGGGCGCCGACCGCCCAGGCCCGGCACCAGCGACGATCCACGGGTCGTCATCACGGTCTGGACCAGGCCCAGCCCGAGCAGCACGGCGACGACGGTGAAGCCGATCCACAGGGTCGGGGGCAGCAGCACACCGAGCGAGGCGCCGAAGACCCACGACAGCTGCAGGACCGTCTCCGAACGACCGAAGGCCGACGCGCGCGATTCGTCGGGCAGATCGTCCTGGATCGACGAGTCGAGGCACACCTTGCCGATCGCGCTGGTGCCCGAGGCGACCAGGGCGGCGACCGCCGCGAAGAGGATGTTGCCGAAGATCGCCGCGAGGACCGCGACGGCGAAGCAGGCTGCGGTGGCCCAGACGATGATGCCGGGCGGGTTCTTCAGCTCCAGCCGGGTGCCGACGCCGTTGCCGAGCATGTTGCCGATACCGGCCGCGGCACCGACCGCGCCGAGCAGCAGCAGCTGCGTCCAGTCCGACGCGTCGCCCTGCTGCGCCTTGGCGTAGAAGGCCACGAACAGCGTCAGGAAGCCGGTGAGGATGCGGATGGTGCCGTTGCCCCACAAGCCGGCCACGACCGTGCGGCCGAGCGGCTGACGCATCTTGGCGGCGAGCATCTTGGCGCCCTCGCGGGCACTGGTCGGCTCGTGTTCGGGCACGCTCGAGCGGGCGGGTTCGCCGTGATAGGTCAGGGTCGTGGGGATCTCGCCCTCGGTCGACTCGACCCACGACGGGATACGCATGCACAGGTAGGCGCCGGCCGCGGCGACGACCGCCAGCCACACCATCGCCCCCGGCAGATGCAGCGGCAGCAGTTTGCCGAGCAGCATCTCGATCAGCGCGGCCACCGCGCCGCCGACGATCGTGCCGCCGATCAAACCGAAGGTGGTCAGGCGGGAGTTCACCCGCGGCAGGTCGATGGTCGGGGGCACCACACGCGGGGTGACCGCCGATTTGAGCACGCCGAAGGATTTCGACAGCACCAGCAGGCCCAACGCACACGGATAGAGCACCCACGGGTCGTACTCGAGTTGCTGCGTGACGTCGTTCCACTGGACGTTCGCCATGATCAGCAGCGCGAGGATCACGCGCAGACCGAAGGTCGCGGCCATCGCGATCCGACGACCGCGCTGGAGCCGGTCGAGCAGCGGACCGATCAGGGGAGCGATGAGCGCGAACGGCGCGATCGTCAGCGCCAGGTACAGCGCGACGTTGGTCTTGGATTCACCCGTCGCGGCCGCGAAGAACAGGGTGTTGGCCAGCGCGACGGCCATTGCGGCGTCGGCGGCGAAGTTCGCGATCACCGGCAGGGTGAGCGCGGTGAGGCCGGACTGGTCGGCGCCGTCGGCGGTCGCGGCCCGATGGATCTTGCCGATGCCCTTGCCCGTCAGTTCCCGGCTGCGCATCGCGGCGACACGCATCACGGTGAGCTTCTTGGGCGTTCGCGGGCCGTGGTCGGCGGGCATCGCGCGGGTCGCGGACTCGTCGTACTGCGGCTGACCGCGGTCGTCGAGCGGCGGCAGATGGGGATTGTGGGTGGGCGGGGGCAGGTAGGCGTTGCGGCCGGGACCCGGCCCGGGCGGCGGCCCCCAGCCCGGTGCGGGCCGGCGGCCGCGCATCTGACGGGTCTCGTCGGCCGGGTAGTTGGCCGACCCGGGGTGCTGCGCGGCGCGGCGGCCGCGATCGTCTGTCGGCGGTCGAGGATGTTGGCTCGCCGGACCCCTGGGGGCCCCGCGCCCATCGTCGTGTCGGGAACTCCGTGGGATCACGCCCACGATTGTTCCTCATCTCGGGCCGGTGCCGCTTGAACCGGGGCGTTGTGTGGCACACGTCGGCGATATTGCACACTGGATGCGTGACTGACGTAAGTGAGGGCGGACGACTGCTGGCGGCCGTCGACATCGCACGAGCCGCGCTGGTCGACGAAGGACAGCAGCCCGGCGCGCATCGGCGCAGCGTCGCCGAGGGCGAGTGGGCCGCTGCACATTACTTCGACGCCGAGCTCGCAGGCTATCGCGGATGGCAGTGGTGCGTCGTGCTGGCCGGGTCCCCGGGCAGCGACGAGATCACCCTCAGTGAGGTCGTGTTGCTGCCGGGTGAGGGCTCGCTGCTCGCCCCGCCGTGGGTGCCGTGGGCCGAGCGTGTCGCCTCCGGTGACCTCGCGCCCGGCGATCTGCTGGCAGCCGAGCCCGACGATCCCCGTCTGGTCCCCAACCAGATCGACACCGGCGACGAGTTCCGCTTCGACTCCGAGTCCGAGGACCCCGACGAGATCGGTCAGATCGCCGGCGAGATCGGCCTCGGCCGACGCCGGCTGCTGAGCCGCGACGGTCGCGCCGACGCCGCGCAGCGCTGGTACGACGGCGATTTCGGACCGTCGTCGGAGATGGCGCAGGCAGCTCCGTTCACGTGCTGGACCTGCGGTTTCTACGTGCCCCTCGCGGGTGCGCTGCGCGCCGGATTCGGTGTCTGCGCAAACGAATACGCGGCCGACGGCCGGGTGGTCTCCGCCGAGTACGGCTGCGGCGCACACTCCGATGTCCAGGCGCCCAAGGGTGAGGGTTCACCCGCATATGACGCCTACGACGATGGCGCCCTCGAGGTCGTCTCGGTCACCCGAGACGCCGAACCGGCCCGCTCCTGAACGACACCCCACCGCCGATGAGCGCCGATCCGTTCGGCCCAGACCCGTTCGACACCGCCGCTCTGCGGTCGTCGACGCTCGCCGCCTGGATGGCCTCGCCGACCCGTCTCGCCGAGGATGCCGCCGCCGAGTCTGATCTGGTGACGGTCGGATACCGCGACCGGTTGCTCACCGAACTCGCCGCCAATGCCGCCGACGCCGCAGCCGCGGCGGGGATCGCGGGGGAGCTCGCGGTGTGGGTCTCCGACGGCGAGCTGCATGTCGCGAACACCGGTGAGCCGCTGAGCGTCGAGGGTGTTCGCTCGCTCGCGGCGCTGCGCGTGTCGGCCAAGGCGCCCACCGACGGTCAGATCGGCCGATTCGGCGTCGGGTTCACCGCCACGGCGACGGTCGCCGACCGCGTCGAGATCCGTTCGCGCACCGGGTCGGTCGTCTTCGACCGCGCCGCCACCGTGGAAGCTGTTCGGTACGCCGGTCTCCCGGGTGACGCCGTCCCGGTTCTGCGACTCGTGTGGCCGTCGGAGGTCGGGCCCGCCAACGGGTTCGACACCGAGGTGGTCCTGAGTCTCCGGGAGCCGGCGGGTCCGCTGATCGAGGCGATGCTCGCGCAAGCACCCGATCTGGTTGTGGAACTCGCCGCGTTGCAGCGGATCACCGTCGACGGTGTGGAGGTCTCGGTCGAGCGGTCCACCGGGCCCGCGGTCGAAGACGATCAGGCCTCCTCTGCGATCGTCACCGTGTCCGTGGAGAACGGTGCCGGCTCGGCGTCGACTCGGCGCTGGTTGGAGGTGACCCGCGGCGGGACGCGCTGGCTCGTCGACGCAGACAACGGTCGCGCACCCGAGCACGATGTGCTGCGCGCTCCCACGCCCACCGACATCGAACTGAGCCTGCCGTGTCGGTGCATCACCGACCTCGTGCTCACCCCGGACCGTCGACACCTACATCCGGGAGCCGAGATCGGCGATGCCGCAGCCGGTTACGTCGACCTGTTGCTCCTGGTCGACCCGGCTCGTCGGTTACAGCTCGTACCGGAGCTTCACCTTGCGCGAAATCGTGATGATGCCAGGCTGATCGAGGCCGTACGCGTGCAACTTCGCGACACCGCGTGGCTGCCGGGCGCGGACGGCGAGCCGTTGCTGCCGTCGCGGGCCGTGGTCGTGATCGGGTTGACCGATCGCCTGGCGGAGATGTTGTCCGAACACTTCGCGGATCTCGTCCACCCCGATATCTCTCTCGCCCAGTATCTTCCGGCGCTGGGCCGACTGGGGGTCGAGGAACTCGGGTTGGCGGGGCTGGCCGAGCGACTCGGCGGACTACAGCACGAGCCGTCGCGGTGGCACGACCTGTACGAGGCGCTCGCGCCGCTCGTGTCGACGGGACGCGAGGTCGAGGAACTGGGTGCGCTGCCGATCCCGCGGTCTGACGGGCGGATGTCGGTCGGGGTGCGTGGCCTGTTCGTGAGTGACCGCATCGCCACGCCGATGCGCTGGATTCCCACCGTCCATCCCGAGGCCCGCCATTCGCTCTTGGAACGTCTGGGCGTGCAGGAACTCTCGGTCACCGACGCACTGGCCGACCCGGCGTTGCGGGTGTTGGTCGAGGACGTCGACCTCGACTCTGCTGTGGACGATGACTTGGCCGGCGACGACGGGTTGGCCGCCGAGATCTGTGCAGTCCTGCGCGCCGATCCGGATGCGGCCGTGCCGCCGTGGCTGGCCACCCTGCCGCTGCTCGACACCGACGGCGAGTTCCGTCCCGCGGACGAACTCCTGCTCCCCGACAGTCCGCTGCTGGGTGTCCTCGTCGACGACCATCCGTTCGGCGTCGTCGATGCCGAAGTCGTATCCGAGTGTGGCGCAGACGAGTTGCGGCGTCTGGGTGTCGGGTGGGGTTTCCTCACGGTGGTCGACGAACTGCCGGTCGGACCCGACCACGACCTCCCCGACGAGGAGGACTGGTGGGACACGCTGCTCGACGCACCCGAAAGGCTCACGGCGGTCCGCGATCTCGATCTGATCGACGACCGGTCCTGGCCCGAGGCGCTGACCATGATGGCGACCGACGAGGCCATCGCACCGCTGCTCGCCGACCGCGACGGGTACACCGCCTGGTGGTTGCGACGGCACGCCGAGGTGGACGGATTGCTGCTGGGGGAGTACCGCGCCCCGTCGGACGAGATCCTCGCCGGGATCATCGACCCGCTCGACCATCCGCATGCCGATGCACTGGTCGGCGCTCTCGCACGCCTCGAGCCCGACACCGCCGACGACGCGGCGCTGCTGCTGACCCGTCTCGGCGACCCCGACCGGGACATCACGGCGGGCGCCGCGGTGACGGTGCACGCCGCCGTGGTCGTGGCGTGCCGTCGCGGGGGCATCGATCCGGCGGATGTCGAGGTCCCCGAACGGGTCCGGACGATCGCCGGCACCGTCACCGATCGTGCCGTGGTCGTCGACCAGCCGTGGTTCCTACAGGCTCTGTCGGATGGGGAGACAGTCCTCGCCGGACCGACAGTGACCGCGGCCGACGCCGAGACTCTCGCGACACTGCTCGACCTGCCGCTCGCGTCCGAGGAGTACACCGCAACCGTCCGCGACCCCGGTGACGCTGCGACCTGGGCCCACCCCGAAGCGGTGCGGTTCGGCGCCGAACGCGGGGTCGAGGTACCGCGCGGACAGGTGCGGTTGCACGACGAGCTGTGGATCAGCCTGCGAGACGCCGATTCTCAGCGCGAGGCCCGAGTGCGGTGGTGGGTCGAGGACGGGGTCACGCACCTCGAACGCCGCGCGGCCCCAGAATCCTGAGGACGGACCGAAGTCGCGCGCGTTAGCGACGAGCCACGACCCTTTGCTCCCTGAGGTGCGAGGGGGGTGCGACGAGCCACGGCCGCTTGCTCCCTGAGGTGCGAGGAGCGTTAGCAAACAAGCCGCGACCCTTTGCTCCCTGAGGTGCGAGGAGCGTTAGCAAACAAGCTGCGACCACTTGCTCCCTGAGGTGCGAGGAGCGTCAGCGACGAGCCTCGAAGGGCTGGCGACAATTCAACGCTCCGCACCAACCGCGGGCATTCTTTTCCAGAGCAGTCTGATTCACGCGAGAACTCGTCCTCCTGAGTACCCGCCGAGGGCAATGTGCCCTCGAACCACACTGAGGGGGACGACTTTTCGTGTCGGTTCGGGAGCTCGTCTCACCAGGCCTTCGTGGCTCGTCGCTTGCGCTCCTCACACCTCAGGCAGCGGCCGTGGGGAGCGCACCCGTCACCTCAGCCTGCGGCGATGGGGGAGCGCACCCGTCGCCTCAGGCAGCGGCGATAGCGACGAGCCCCACCCTTTGCTCCCTGAGGTGCGAGGAGCGTTAGCGACGAGCCACGAAGGGCTGGCGACAATTCAATGCTCCGCACCAACCGCGGCGTTCCCTTCCTGAGCAGTCTGGTTCACGCGAGAACTCGTCCCCCTGAGCGCCCGCCGAGGGCAATGTGCCCTCGAACCACACTGAGGGGGACGACTTTTCGTGTCGGTGCGGGAGCTCGTCCCACCAGGCCTTCGTGGCTCGTCGCTTGCGCTCCTCACACCTCAGGCAGCGGTCATGGGGGAGCGCGCGTCACCTCAGGCAGCGGCGATGGGGAGCGCCCATCACGTCAGGCGGCGAGAGATCACGACGCACCCGTTGATAAGGTCGCAGCTGCGTGAAACCTACCCCGCGTCGATCCCCGCGGTGAGGATGCTCGCGAGTTGGCGGTAGGCGGCGGCGTCGTCGAGGCCGGTGGCGGCCCAGACCTCGCGCCGTTGGATGCGGCTCATCATCGATGCGGCGAGGTCGGCGGCGAAGGCCGCGTCGACGTTGCGGAAGTCCCCGGCGGCGACACCGTCGGCGATCAGCTTCTGGACGCGCGTCGCGGCTGCGGCGGTGTTGAGTTCGTAGAGCGAGCGGGTGGGGGTGAAGGCGTCGAGGTCGCGCATGAACGCCTCGGACGCCGGTGTCAACGCCTCGCCGACGGCGACCAGGTAGGCGATGACGCGCTCGCGGGGAGTCTCCGACGCCTCGACCCTCGCCTCGACCTGCTCGGTCGCAGTGCGGAAGAAGTGGGTGACGGTCGCGGTGACCAGCTGTTCCTTGCTCGCCGCCAGGGTGTAGAGCGTCGACTTGGAGCAGCGCAGCTCGGCGGCGAGGTCGGCGATCGACAGGTGGGCGAAACCGTCGCGCAGGATCAGTTCGAGCAGGGCGTCGAACAGGGCGGCACGACGCCGCGTCGCGAACCCCTCGCGTGGCATAGGACTCCTCACCGATCACGTCAGCTGTACTCACCGCTGCCGAAATAGTACTGTGAAAAAGACTTGAGTACTAGTTCAGTTACCTGAACTCTTCTACCTGGAGGTACCGATGCCGGTCGACCGCTTGCTCCCCAACGACGAGGCTCGCGACCTGATCGCCCTGGTCCGCGACATCGCCGACAAGAGGATGGCGCCGATCGCCAGCGAGTACGAGAAGGAGCGGAAGTACCCGGAGGGCTTGTTCGCCGAACTCGGCGAGGCCGGCCTGCTCGGCCTGCCGTACCCGACCGAGTGGGACGGCGGCGGGCAGTCGTATGAGGTCTACCTGCAGGTGCTCGAAGAGCTCGGTGCACGGTGGGCGTCGGTCGCGGTGGCCGTCAGCGTCCACGGCCTCGCCTGCCACCCGCTGTTCAACTTCGGTACCGAGGAGCAGAAGCAGCGCTGGCTCCCGGACCTGTTGAACGGCAAGCTGATCGGCGCGTACAGCCTGAGCGAACCGCAGGCCGGGTCCGATGCCGCTGCGCTCGCGTGCCGCGCGACCCCGACCGAGGGCGGTTACACGATGACCGGCTCCAAGGCGTGGATCACCCATGGCGGCATCGCCGACGTCTACAACGTCTTCGCGCGTACCGGCGAGGGCTCGAAGGGTATCTCCTGCCTCTTCGTCCCCCGCGACACCGAGGGTCTGACGTTCGGCAAGCCCGAGGACAAGATGGGTCTGCACGCGGTCCCGACCACCGGCGCGTCGTACGACAACGCCTTCATCGACGAGGATCGCCGTCTCGGCGCCGAGGGCCAGGGTCTGCAGATCGCCTTCTCCGCACTGGATTCCGGGCGCCTCGGCATCGCCGCGGTCGCGACCGGTCTGGCGCAGGCCGCTCTCGACGCGGCCGTCGACTACGCCCAGGAGCGAGCCGCGTTCGGCCGCAAGATCATCGACCACCAGGGTCTGTCGTTCGTGCTCGCCGACATGGCCGCTGCCGTCGACTCGGCACGTGCCACCTACCTCGACGCGGCGCGTCGACGTGATGCGGGCATGGAGTACTCGCGGGCCGCGGCGACCGCGAAGCTCGTCGCGACCGACGCAGCCATGAAGGTCACCACCGACGCGGTGCAGGTCTTCGGCGGCTACGGCTACACCCGCGACTTCCCGGTCGAGCGCTACATGCGCGAGGCCAAGATCACGCAGATCTTCGAGGGGACCAACCAGATCCAGCGTCTCGTGATCGGGCGCGCGCTCGCGAAGTGACGTCTCGGCGGAACCCGGGCCCGCTGCAGAATCGCGACCTCCGCTCAGGGGCGCGGTTCCCGGCCTGCGCTCCTGAGACGAGGTGGCGATCCTGCGGGTGGCCGGGACCGCCCGGCAAGCACGCGCTCATCGGTTCAGGTAGTAGAACGCGCGGCCGTCGAGTCGGCGGAAACGCGGCCCGCCGAGCTTGATGAGCAGCTTGAGGATTCCGGGCAGGCGGGCGAAGACGACTGCGCGGTCGGCGTCGGACAGGCCCTTGACCATCATCGGGCTCATCTTCAGCATCTCGCCCAGACCCGACTGCTTGGCCATCTTGGCCTCGAAGTCCTCCCAGTCGCGCATGGTCATCCGACGCTGGACGATGGCGACCGCCTCGGTCTCCTCGTGGGCGAGGTGATCGCCGAGGATCGGCTGGGCGCGGACGAGGGCGTCGGTCAGCTGGGCGCGGCTCTGCTCGTTCGGGTGCGCGGCCATCGCCGTGAAACCGGCCGTGCACTCCTCCAGGATCGGGTCGATCAGATCATGCTCGGCGTCCATCGCCTCGAGCACTCGCTTCTCGGTCGCGTCGCAGCGTTCCTCGAGCAGCGGCCACAGTTCCAGATCCTCCCCGTTGTGGTGGTGGTGCAGGGCCGTGGCGAACATCGTCCACCGGTCGGCGAGGGCGCGCCAGGTTCCGGGGTCCTCGAGTTTGGTGCGCGGGACGGCTGCGGCGAAGTCGGCGAGGTCGCGCCGGAACGCGTGGTGGAGGACGTACATCATGAACGGGTCGAGCGGCCCCTCGGGAGCGGCGGCCTGACCGGGGAGGCGGAGCTGGATCGGGAACGCGGTGGCGGCGGGATGGGTCGTCATCGGGTGGGTCCTCATCTTCAAGGTCGTGGTCGGGCTGTCGACGACCACTGTCGGTCTGACCTCTTGCAGCGGACTTGAGGACGGCTTGCGAATCGGATTGCTGCAGGTCACCGCGGGTCCGGTGTCGGTCGGACAAATGGCTGTGGAGGCCCCGATAGGGTGGCTGACAAGTGGGACCGGTGGCGGCGGACGGCGCGACCGCGGTGGAGAAAGGCCGGCAACGGATGTTCATTTCGCCGACGACGCTCGACGAGAACGTGTGGGATTGGGTCGTCCAGAATCGGTCCGAGCCGTGGATCACGGTCGCCCAGGTGGTCACCACCTTCGGCAACACCCTGGTGGTCACCGCCCTGACCGTCCTGGCCGTGGTTGGCCTGGCCTACGCCGGCCGCCGCGTCGACGCCGTGTACGTCGCCCTCGGCACGATCCTGGGATACGTGCTGATGCAGAGCCTCAAGTTCGGGTTCGCGCGTAACCGCCCGCCCATCGAGGACCGGCTGCTGAACATCGACTCGTTCTCGTACCCGTCGGGACACGCGATGATGACGATGGTCGTCTTCGGTCTGTTCGCGGTCGTCGCCTACCGCTGCTTCGCGTGGGTGCGCGACCACCGATGGATTCTGCTGCTCGCACCCCTGATGTCGATCCTGGTGGGGCTCACCCGCATTCAGCTCGCGGTGCACTGGACGACGGATGTGGTGTCCGGCTGGATCTTCGGTGTGCTGTGGGTCGCGCTCTGCACGTGGGTATTGGTGCGCTACGAAACGCGGAGGCGTGCAGACATTCCGGCAGCAGACATGGGTTGATCGGCAGGATTCGTCTGCGCGAAGGATAGTCTCGCGATCGTGAACTGGGCTTGACTGGGTTGATGTCGTATCCGGGGCCGCCAGTCGATGGTGGTTCCGGCGCGCCCGGTCCCGACGAGTCGCCGACGACGATCCAACCCGCGCGTCCGACTGTGGTGCCCCGGTCATTCTCCGGATCCGTCCCGTCGCCAGCGCAGCACCCGTACCCGGGCCTGTATCCCAACGCGCCGACGGGCCCGCCGGGAATGGGCCCTCCCCGCATGGCGCCACCGGGGTACCCGATGGCCGGTCCGCCGCCGCGGCGGAACACCAAGGCGTATCTGGTCATCGGGGTCGCGCTGGTCTGTGTGGTCGCGCTGGTCGTCGGCGGCGTCGTCTGGTGGAGGCTGTCGGCGTCCGACGACCCTGCTCTCCTCGACGGTCAGCTCGCCGCGTCGTACCCATTGCGCCCGGCGCGGACTGGTCGATCACTGCGGAGTCGATGGGCGGGCAGAAGTTCAACTCGGTCGTCCCGTCCGAGGGGCGCTACGGCACGGTCGGCGCGCTCACCGACGGCGAGACGCTCGTGACGATCGTCGGCGATCCGTACACCAGTGTCGGCAGTTCGCACTGGGCCGTGGGCGTCGACGCACGCACCGGCGAACGCTGGCGCTTCGGCGAGCCCGTGTCCACCTGTGCGGACACGATCGTCGACCACTCGATCGTCTGCCGCGACGCCGACACACTGCATTTCATCGACGTCCGGTCCGGCGCCGCACTCGCGACCGTACCGGCGCCACCCAATACCGGCAGTGTCGCCTACAACGGGGACGCGGCTTTCGTCGTCGAGTACGTGCCGGCAGCAGATTCGGTTGTGTTCCACAAGATCACCCGGGACGGTCCGCAGTGGTCACGGCCGATCGACAACCTCCCTGCGACGGCACCGGGCAGCGGTGACGCGTCGGCATTCACCGCAACCGAGACCGCTGTCGTGACCTCCGGGCTGCGGGTCGTCGGCGTCTCGGCCGACAACGGCGACCGCCTCGTCGCGAAGGCAGGTAGCAGCGAGATCGGCCGGTTCGACGACGGGACCCTCGTCCTCGAGACCGGCGACTCCGACGGCACGGCGGTGACGAACCGCAGGCTCGTGGTGCTGCGGCCCGACGGTACGACAACCGACTTCGCCGGGGAGAACGCGATCGTCCCGGAGCTCGCGACGTCCGGCCAACGGAATCGCATGCTCGTCGACGGCCGGTCCACCGACGTCCGGAACGGGACCTCGTCGTGGACTGCGGCAATACCGGAGGTCGATGTCTTCGGGTCGCGGGTGGTCCTCGCCGACGACCGCGAGGTGATCGTCTTCGACCGGTCCGACAGCGAGTACCTCGCCCTCGACACCGAGACCGGGGGGCTGTTGTGGCGTGCGCCCGCCGGCCGGAACAGCGCCGTCAGCGGCCATGCCGTCACCGACGGGGAACGGCTGATCACCCCGACGCCCGACGGCGGGATCGCCGCACTGGACCTGTACAGCGGATCGCCGGCCTGGTCGCTGCCGCCGAACGTGATCGGCAATTCCCGCACCGGCGACGAACCCGGCCCGGCACTCACCTTCGCCCTCGGCGACCGCTTGGTGACCCTTACCTCGACCACCATCACCGGGTTCGCCCCGACCGGGCCGCGGGCGATCGTGCCCGGCACCACCCGGGCCGGTAGCAGCGGATCCGGCGGTGGGGGAACGCAGTACGTGACCCCGTGCGGTTCGCCGCCGGTCTTCACGCCGCAGTCGTTCCGGACCGCCGCAGGCGGTCTCGTCGTCACGATGAAGGTCACCGCGAAATGCCCCGACGGGGACGTCCTGTTCGGTCCGCAGACCCGCATCACCATCTCCGACGGCGGTGGTCTCGTCGCGTCGGGCGGCTTCGATTTCCAGCGATCCCCGCTCGCCGTCCCGGCACCCGACGGCGGAGCTGCACTCAACCTGGAACTGACCTATCCGCCGGGTAGTTTCTTCCGACTGCCCGACACCTTGAACGGCGCGAATGCGGCTGGCGGGCAGTACCTCGTCGAGTGTGACCGGGGTTCGACGCCGGAGCGCGCCCCGGCGGTGTCCGCACCGGCGTCGGGCAGGTCGTCGGCGTCATCGGAGGCCACGGACACGGTCTTCCCGGCCGGCGCGGATGTCACCGCCGCCAGCGTCAGCGCGTTACGCCTGCAGGCCGACGCCGATCGCGCATTCATCCTGGCGAACCTGAACAACCGGTGGGTCGCGCAGCTCAGTTCCAAGCACGCAGGTCTCGTCGCCGACGGTCGTACCTGGACCGACCAGGCCATCCTCGACGAGTTCCTGGCACTTCGGCTGCGGTTCAACGATGTTCGCCTGCTGTGGAGCGACGAGTGGCCGGTGTTCTCCTATCAGGGCTGGTGGGTGACGGTTGCGGCGGCGACATTCCCGGGTCCGGTCGAGGCGAACAACTGGTGCCGAACGCAGGGATTCGACCCCGACCACTGCTTCGCCAAACTGGTGAGCACCACGGCCGGCCCCGAGGGGTCGACGCTGTACTGGAACTAGCCCCCGATTAGAGGCCTCCACGATACGGTCGGGGAATGGATTTCTCTCCGTCACCGCGATCCGCAGAGCTCACCGAGCGCGTGCGGGCGTTCGTCGCCAACGAGATCGAACCCGTCGAACCCGAGATCCACCGGGACATCAAGGAGCGACGCGACGGGGACGGCAACCCCTGGACGCCGTCGCCGATCATCGCCGAACTGCAGGCGAAAGCCCGGTCCGAGGGCTTGTGGAACCTCTTCCTGCCGGCCGCGCATGCCGGCGGCTACGCCGCGGACTTCGGCACCGACGGGGGAGAGGGCCTGTCCAACGTCGACTACGCCCCGATCGCCGAGGCGATGGGATCGTCGGCCCTGTCGCCGGTCATCTTCAACTGCAACGCCCCCGACACCGGCAACATGGAGGTCCTGCTGCGCTACGGCTCCGAGGAGCAGCGCGAGCGCTGGCTGGAGCCGTTGCTGCGCGCCGACATCCGCAGCGCCTTCTGCATGACCGAACCGGGCGTCGCGTCGTCGGACGCCACCAACATGGCGGCGACCGCCGTCCTCGACGGCGACGACGTCGTCATCAACGGCACCAAGTGGTTCTCCACCGGCGTCGGGCATCCCGACTGCAAGGTCCTGATCTTCATGGGTGTCACCGACGCCGAGGCGGACCGCAAGTCGCGGCACACCATGGTGCTCATCCCGATCGACACCCCCGGCGTCAAGGTCGACCGGATGCTCACCACCATGGGGTATTTCGACGAACCGTTCGGCCACGGCGAGGTGTCGTTCACCGACGTGCGGGTCCCGGCGTCGAACATCCTCCTCGGTCCCGGCCGCGCCTTCGAGATCGCCCAGGGCCGACTCGGCCCGGGGCGCGTCCATCACTGCATGCGCGCCATCGGCCTGGCCGAGCGTGCGCTGGAACTCGGTGTGAAGCGCGCACTCACGCGGGAGGCGTTCGGCAAACAACTGGCCCGGCTCGGTGGCAACAGCGAACGCATCGCCGACGCCCGCATCGCGATCAACCGCTCACGGCTGCTGGTCCACCACGCCGCGTGGCTGCTCGACCAGGGCATGTCGCGGGAGGCGTTGTCGGCGGTCAGCGAGATCAAGGTCGAGGTGCCCAACATGGCCCTCTCGGTCATCGACATGGCGATCCAGCTGCACGGCGGCGCCGGCATGACCGACGACTTCCCGCTCGCGCAAGCGTGGGTCGGGGCTCGCTCGCTCCGCCTGGCCGACGGCCCGGATGAGGTGCACCGCAACGTCGTTGCGCGTCTGGAACTCGGCAAGTACCGCTGACCGCGGTCCGTCCACACATCCACGAACGAGAAGGGTGAACTCCTCCAATGGCTGACCAGGTGACCGAGGCACGCGAGGTCCGGGAAGAGGACGCGTTCGACGTCGAGGCGGTGGCATCGTGGCTGCGGACCGCGGCGCCCGACGTCGAGGGACTCGACGCGGTGCCCGAGGTCCGGCAATTCGCCGGTGGCGCTTCCAATCTCACCTTCCTGCTGCGGTATCCGACCCGGGATCTGATCCTGCGTCGGGCACCGCGCGGCACCAAGGCCCGCGGGGCGCACGACATGCGCCGCGAGTACCGCATCCAGTCCGAGCTCGCCGGGGTGATCCGCTACATCGCACCGATGATCGCCTTCTGCGACGACGACTCGGTCCTCGGTGCCGACTTCTACGTGATGGGCCGCATCGACGGCGTCATCCCGCGAAAGGAGTGGCCGGCCGACGTCCCGCTCGACGCCGACCAGGCACGGCAGCTCTGCTTGAACTTCATCGACACCCTGGTAGAGGTGCATTCGGTCGACCCGTCGAAGACCGGGCTCGGCGACCTCGGCAAGGGACTCGGTTACGTCCGCAGGCAGGTCGACGGCTGGACCACCCGATTCCGCAATGCGCACACCGACGACGTCCCCGACTTCGAGGAGGCGATGGCCTGGCTGGCCGAGAACCAGCCCGACGACGTCGCGAACTGCATCATCCACAACGATTTCAAGCTCGACAACGTGGTGCTGGACAAGGATGACCCGACCAAGGTCATCGGCATCCTCGACTGGGAGATGGCCACTCTCGGCGACCCCTTGATGGACCTCGCCGGCTCGATGGCGTACTGGATCCAGGCCGACGACACCGACGAACTGCAACTCATGCGCCGCGTCCCGACGAACATGCCCGGGATGATCACCCGCGCCGAGTTCGTCGAACGGTACTGCGAGAAAATGGGTTTCGAGATGTCACCCGAGAAGTGGCGCTGGTACGAGGCCTTCGGGCTCTTCCGGGCCGTGGTCATCGCCCAGCAGATCTACTACCGCTTCTACCACGGGCAGACCACCAACAAGGACTTCGAGCGGTTGGGCTTCGCGGTGGGGATCATCGGAAAGCGGTTGAACGAGATCGTCGGCGGTTGAGACGGAGCGCCGTGATCGCGTCCCACGACGGATCGTGCGCCTCGTAACCAATGCTGCGCCCGGCATGAACCCAGTGCCCCGGACCGGTGCTGCCTGCACGACCACCTAGCCCGTCGGGACCGGGAGCGAGTCCCTGGTGCCTTGAGTGGCCGCCTCCCATCGGAGATCCGCTGTCCGGTCACCGACCCAGCGGCGGTGCTCTCTCAGCGGGTGAAGCAGTCGCGATTGCAAAGCGCAATGCTGGACGCGCGTGAGGCCGAAGCGGCGTCACATTTCCGAAACACGACAACAACAGTTTCGTCATCCCGGCCCGCCACGATCTCCGTGTGATCACAAAGAGTGAAGCCCGGCAGGTGATATCACAGGGCACGGGTATTGCTGCGGCACCCACCCTCGCGGAGGGCGTGTATCAGCAGATCCGGCGCAACATCCTCGAGGGCCGAATCGCACCCGGAACGCGTGTCTCCATTCGGTCCCTCGCGGAGTCCGTCGGGGTGTCGACCATGCCGACCCGAGAAGCGCTGAAGCGCCTCGGTTTCGAGGGGCTCGTCGAGTTCGACCGACGGGCGGTCACCATCACGATGTTGTCCCCGGACGAGATCCGGGAACTGTTCACCATCAGATCGCGACTGGAGTGCCTGGCGACCGAATGGGCACTGCCCGCATTCGACGCCGAGGCGGCGGTCGCGCTGCGATCGGTGCTTGATCGCATGGCGGAGCCCGGTATCGGGCCCATCGTCTGGCGCGAGCTCAACCGCGAGTTCCACCAAACGTTCTACGCGTGCGGAACCAGTCGATATCTGCTCGAACTCATCCACAACATCTGGGACCGCATCCAGCCGTACATGGCGGTTTACGCCTCGGCTGTGCACGACTTCACCGAGGCCGACCGTCAGCATGCGCACATGTTGCAACTCATGCTCGCGGGCGACCTCGACGCACTGCTCGATGCCACCAGAGAACACCTGCACGACACCGCGGAAGCGATCATCCGCGCGCTGGACACGGGTGCCGACCACGAGGACCAGGAGAAGAACGTGAACTATGAAGAGCTCTCTGTCAGTTCATTCCACGGACTGATCGAATCCGGCGAGACCACGAGTGCGGAGGTCACCGCGTGGTACCTCCAGCGCATCGCTGAGCTCGACGACGCGGACAATCCCTCAGGGCCACAGCTCAACTCGGTGGTGACCGTCAATCCGGAAGCCATCGCGGAGGCCCGTCGGATCGATGAGAGGTATGCACGAACCGGTACCCTCGTCGGCCCGCTGCACGGCGTGCCGGTCCTGGTCAAGGATCAGGGCGAGACCAAAGGCATTCCCACGTCTTTCGGTTCCACGGCATTCGCGGATTACATTCCCGAGGTCGACGCCACCGTGGTCGATCGCCTGCGGAAGGCCGGCGCGGTGATCCTCGGCAAGACCGCGATGTGCGACTTCGCCGCGGGCTGGTTCTCGTTCTCCTCCCGCACCCAGCACACGAAGAATCCCTATGCGCTGGACCGGGAGACGGGCGGATCAAGCGCGGGCACTGCCGCCGCAGTGACCGCCAACCTTTGTTTGGTCGGCATCGGGGAGGACACGGGAGGATCGATCCGCCTACCCTCCTCGTTCACGAATCTCTTCGGCCTGCGTGTCACCACCGGACTCGTCCCACGAACCGGCTTCTCGCCGTTGCTGCATTTCCAGGACACACCAGGGCCCATGGCGCGCAACGTCGCCGACCTGGCGGCCATTCTGGACGTGATCGTCGGGTATGACCCGGCCGATGCCTACACCGCGATCGCGACCACCAGTTCGGACGTGGGTGACTACGTCGAGGCCGTCAGCGGCGTCGACGTCGACGCACTTCAGCACTTCCGAGTCGGTGTTCTTTCCGACGCCTTCGGTTCCGGCGACGATCAGGAGCGGACAAACGGAGTGGTGCGTGCGGCCCTGGACACGCTGCGCCGCCGGGGCGCGGGCGTGGTCGACGGCTTGGTCCTCGGTGACCTGCCGGCATGGGTGGCAGAGACATCGCTCTACACGATCCAGTCGAAGAGCGATCTCGAGAACTTCCTCGCCGCGAGGGATCACGGCGGGCCGTCGACAATCCGGGAGATCGTCGATGCGGGGGATTTTCACGAGCTCACCGACCTACTCGCCGACATCGCCGACGGCCCGGACGACCCCGAAGACGATCCGAACTACTTCAAGGGCCGGGCGCGCCAAGAGGAATGGCGGCGCACACTGATCGCCATGATGGCGGAGGCCGACGTCGACTTCCTCGTCTACCCGACGGTCCAGGTGCCGGCACCGACCCGAGAGGAGCTCGCGGCCAAGAGGTGGACCGCGCTCGACTTCCCGACAAACACTGTCATCGCCTCGCAGACCTCACTGCCCGCCATGAGTATTCCCGTGGGGTTCACCGACAACGGTCTGCCGGTCGGCCTCGAGGTCCTGGGGCGGCCGCTCTCCGAGCGTGCCCTCCTACGCTTCGCACGTGCCTGGGAGCTGGCCGAGTCACCCAGGCGCGCAGCTGCTCTGACGTCGGTCGCGGAGGCATGACGACGTGACCACCGTCGATCTCAACTGCGACCTCGGCGAGAGTTTCGGTGTCTACTCCTACGGGTCCGACTCCGAGATGATGCCGATGATCACCTCGGCCAACATCGCTTGCGGCGCGCACGGGGGTGACCCGGCAGTCATGCGAGGCAGTGTCGACCTCGCTCTCACCCACGGTGTGGCGATGGGAGCGCACGTCGGTCTGCCCGATCGGCTGGGTTTCGGTCGTCGAGAGATTCCGACCACCCCTCAGGAGGTCTACGACCTCTGTCTGTACCAGGTGGGTGCGCTCGACGCCTTCATCCGAGTGCGGGGCGCCACGATGCAGCACGTGAAACTGCATGGCGCGCTGTACATGATGGCAAATCGCGATCGTGACCTCGCCCACGCTGTGTGTGCGGCGGTCACCGACCTCGACCCGACGCTGAAGGTCTACGCCCTTCCTCGTTCGCATCTACACGCCGCGGCCATCGAAAGCGACTTGTCAACGGTCGTCGAGGTCTTCGCGGACCGCCCCTACCTGGACGACGAAGTACAGATGTATGACCGAACCGCCGAGCTCATCGGCGGACCGCAGGAGGTCATCGCCCGCACCCTGGCGCAACTGTCCGCACTCGACGGAGCCGACAGCCGAACGGTGTGCGTGCACAGCGACACCCCGAACGCCCCGTTACTCCTCTCCGAACTACGCAACGCCCTCATCGACGCGGGCTTCTCGTTTCGATCACCACAACCGAGCAACCGCCCACCCGCACCCGTGGCCGACCGGTCAGCGCAGACCCCGAGAACTCTCGAACCGGCCGTGGCGGCGTCAACGATCAACTCAGAAAGAGCCTCATGACAATTCCTGCTTCCACAAATACCGGGCGCCCGTCCGAGGGACCGTCCACCAGTACAGACCACGCCATCCATCTCGAATCCGAGTTCGAGGACGTGCCGGTCCCGGCTTCCCACCGTCGCTCCACGCTGTCGGTCTCCGCCGTCTGGTTCGGGTTCCCGATGGTGCTCACCGGTGCGATCTTCGGCGGCACCATCGCCTACGGCCTGGGATTCTGGAAGGGGTTGCTGGCGATCCTGCTCGGTAACGCAGTCCTGTTGGGTTACGTCGGCGCGCTCTCATACCTTGCGGGCCGAACCGGCAAGAATTTCGCCCTCAGCGCCGCAGAGACTTTCGGCCGCCACGGCTCGAAGATCGTGACGGCTTTCCTCGCGACCGTCGTGATCGGCTGGTTCGCCTTCCAGACCGGGCTCACCGGCGCAACCCTGAATGTCTCGCTGGGCTGGAACGAGACGTTGATCGTCCTTCTGGCCGGGTTGCTCTACATCGGTGTCACGTTCGTCGGCATCCGTGCCCTGACCCTGATCGGGATGATCGCGGCACCGCTGTTCATCGCGCTCGGCGTCGTGGCGATCGTCCTGGTGACGCGCGACCACGGGTTCGGGGCCATCACCTCCTACGAGGGCGGCGCGCCGGACGCGACCGTGCTCTCGCTGGGGGCCGCGGTCACCATCGTGGTCGCCACCTTCATCGACTCCGGCACGATGACCGCAGACTTCACCCGCTGGTCTCGTAGCGGGAAGGCCGCAGTGATCGCGACTTTCAGTGCCTTCCCCGTCGCCAACTTCATCGCGATGACGACCGGCGCACTGATCGTGGCCGCCGGCGGTGCACTCAATCCCGCGACCGACGGCGGTGACTTCCTGCCGATCCTCGTCGACCACGGCGCGGTCCTCACCGTGCTCGCAGTGATCTTCGTCTTCGTCAACCTCGGGTCGGTGTGTGCCCACTGCCTGTACAACGGCGCGGTCGGTTGGAGCCAGCTCACCGGTTCCACGATGCGCGTGCTCACGCTCATCCTCGGCGCGATAGGACTCGTCATCGCCCTGGCCGGTGTCTGGAGCCACTTCTCGACGTGGCTGAATCTCCTGGGCATCTTCGTGCCGTCGATCGGTGCTGTGCTGATCGTCGACCAGTTGGTCACCCGCCGAGCGGCCGCACGGGAAGTGACCGGACTTCGCGCGCAACCGTTCGTCGCCTGGATCATCGGCGCCGCATGCGCCTATGCCGTACACCATTGGGCTCCGCAGCTCAGCGAGGCCGTCGTCGGAATGATCTGTGCAGCAGGGGTGTACATGATTCTCGAATTCATGCCGACGAACGGCATCGGCCGCTCGGGCGCCACGTCCCCGAGTGAGGGCACGACCGAGATCGAGGTTGCCCGATGACGCTTGCCACCGACCTCACCCGGATGTCGGCCACCGACCTGGCCGCCGCCATCCGCTCGCGATCGGTCACTGCAGTCGAGGTAACCGAAGCCGCGCTCGGTCGCGTGAACGCGCTCGATGACCACCTCCACGCCTTTGTCGAACGCACGGACGCGGCCGCTCTCGACCGGGCTGCAGCCGTCGACGAGGCCTTCGACCGTGGCGAGGACCCGGGGCCGCTTGCCGGCGTGCCGATCGCGGTGAAGGACCTCATCGCGACAGCGGGGGTCGTGACCCGCAGCGGGTCGATCGCCTACCAGGACTGGGTGCCCGACGAGGACGACATCGTCGTCGAACGCGTGAAGGCCGCCGGGGCGATCATCCTGGGCAAGACTACTGTTCCCGAATTCGGTTACAGCGGAGTCGGACACAATCCGGTTTCGCCGGCCGCGCGCAATCCGTGGAACCCGGATCTGACACCCGGCGGTTCGTCGGCGGGATCGGCGGTGGCAGTCGCGACCGGAATGGCGCCGCTCTCGCTCGGCAGCGACGGTGGCGGCTCCATCCGTATCCCGGCCTCATTGTGCGGTCTCGTCGGGTTCAAAGCCTCCATGGGGCGCGTCCCGTTGTACCCCGGCTGCCGCGACGAACGATTCCCCGGGGTATCGAGCTGGGAGACACTCGAACACATCGGTCCGATCACGCGGACGACCGCCGACGCGGCGCTGCTGATGTCGGTCATCGCAGGTCCGGACGCGCGTGATCGCCACTCCCTGCCCGCAGGTGATGTCGACTGGCTCGACTGCGTGTCCGAGGAATCGGTCGCCACCGCTGTCGAAGGTAAGACCATCGGCTACACCGCCGACTTCGGTCTGTTCCCCGTGGATCCCCGCGTCCGTGACGTCGTGGGGCGCGCCGTCGGTGTCTTCGCGGACCTGGGGGCGCGAGTCATAGAACTCGACCCGGCCCTCGACGACCCGACACCGCACTTCTGGCCTCTGGTCATGGCCGATTCCGACCTCGCCGGGATGCGGCAGATGGTCGCCGACCACGGCGGTCAGATGTCGCCTCACCTCGTCGAACTCCTCACCCGTCCGTGGTCGGCCGAGGAGCTGACCACCGCGCAGATGGGGCGCAAACGACTCGTCAACCAGATGTGGAAGCTCATGCGGGGCATCGACTTGCTGGTGACTCCGACCCTCTCGGTGCCTGCCTTCCCGATCGGCATGCAGGGGCCCGAAGTCATCGACGGTCAGATGGTCAGCGCGGGAAGTTGGATGGCCTTCCTCGGCATGTTCAACATGACCGGACAGCCGGCGGTGTCCGTGCCGGCCGGAGTCACGGACGACGGCTTGCCGATCGGCATGCAGATCGTCGGACCGCACCTCGACGACGGAACGACCCTGCGTGCTGCTGCTGCCTTCGAGGCAGCGCGCCCTTGGGCGCACCGGTGGCCCGACCCGGCCCCCGCGGCGGCGAATGAGGTCACATCATGAGCGGACTCGACGGGCTGAATCCGTCACCGGGTGCACTCGTCCTCGGGCTCGTGCAAGCGCGTGTCCCGACGATCCGTGAGCCGGGCGATCTGAAGGAGACCGCCGAACGCCTGGCCGGTATGGTCCGCAATGCAAAGAAGGGCATGCCCTCGATCGATCTCGTCGTGATGCCGGAGTACAGCATCAACGGTCTCGATCCTGACACATGGCTCGACGACACCCTGTTGTGCGACCGGGACGGTCCGGAGATGTCGCTGCTGGCGGACGCCTGTCGTGAAGCCGGGGTCTGGGGTTGCTTCTCGATCATGGAGCGCAACCCTGCAGGGGCACCGTGGAATTCCGGGATCATCATCGACGACCAGGGTTGCGAGCGTCTCTACTACCGCAAGATGCATCCCTGGGTGCCTGCCGAACCGTGGGCTCCGGGCGACCTCGGCATCCCGGTCTGCGACGGTCCGTCCGGCTCGCGGCTCGCGCTGATCATCTGCCATGACGGGATGTTCCCGGAGATGGCGCGAGAGGCCGCGTACAAGGGCGCCAACGTGATCCTGCGGACGGCCGGATACACGTATCCGATCCAGCAATCATGGCGAATCACCAACCAGACCAACGCCTTTCATAACCTCGCGTACACCGCTTCGGTTGCGCTCGCGGGCCCTGACCAGAACAACATCTGGTCACAAGGAGAGGCGATGGTCTGCGATGTGGACGGGACGGTCCTCGTCTCCGGCGACGGAACTCCGGACCGGGTCGTCACCGCAGAGGTGGTGCCTTCCCGGGCGGACGACGCTCGTCGAACCTGGGGGGTGGAGAACAACATCTACCAACTGGGCCATCGCGGCTACACCGCCGTCGCCGGCGGCGCATCGGACTGCCCGTACACCTTCATGCGCGACCTGGTCGCGGGTGAGTATCGGGTGCCGTGGGAAAGCGAGGTCGCCCACGTGGACGGGAAGGCGGCGGGATGGGGCGCACCGGACACGGTGCGAGCCAGGTAACAGTCGCTACATGGGTCGGTGAAGCGAAGTGTGATGCGACTCCAGCGGGCCGCCGGGCCTCACACCGGGCACTCCGGTGCGAACGACTCCAACTGGATCGAGTGGTACGTCTGTGCCAGCCGTTCGCGGCGGTACCCGTGATACGCCATGGGCGTGAGCACGATTCGGCGGGGGAGCCGGCGCCACGCGGTCTGCAGCAGACGCTGGTAGATCCGGAACTCCCACTGCTCACGTCGCCCGAGGCGAACCGACGTCAGCTCCCGGACGCCGGGATGCATGACGCTGAACGAGCAGACCTTGACGACGTGGCCGGCCAGCGGGCGGATGATCAGCCAGGGCGGCATGAGGGCGATGCGCACAAGTGGCGGCAGGCCGATCGTCGGGAGGGGAAGACGGGTCAGTTGCTCGGTGACGGCGTCGAGGAACGGATTGGGCTGCAGACGTTCGTCGACCACGCTGTCGTACCAGCGGCGCGCATCGGCCGGCGTGGGCGGGAGCTGGGCCGATTTCCCCGGCAGCGAGAGGATGCCCAGCCGTTCGAGGGCGACCGCGTACGCGAGTTCCTTCTCCTCCGGCGAGAGCTCGATGCCGGTACACGCGGTGAACGTGTTGAGGTAGCCCATGATCGCGCTCATCGCGATCCAGTTCCACAGCGTGGGATCGAGTGCGCTGTACCGGGTTTCGGCGAAGTCGTCGCGTCCGGTGCCGCGGACCTCACGGTGCAGGAACTTCAACCGATCGGCGAACGTGTGGCGGGTCCGCTCGTCGCCCCAGAGCACGAGCTGCTCGGCGCTGAAGCTGCGGAGTCCACGGTCGACGAAGTTCTCGGCGAAGCGGCCGGTGCGGTCGACGGCCGCCGCCACCGGGACCAGCGCCACCTGGTCGAAGAACGAGGCGCCGAAGAAGCCGAACAGGACGCTGCCCAGATGCCACCGGAACTGCTCGACGGCGGGAGGCAGGTCGGCGAGGTCGACGGTGGGCGTCGGAGTGTCGGCGATGGACGCGTCCGGGTTCTCGGTGACGGTCATGAAACTCGGATGTTAGTAGTTCGGCCGAACGCTAACATTGCAATGATGGCGGTGTGAAGACGCCGAGTGCGTCCCGGGCCGAGCGGACGGGGCAGAAGATCCTCGACGCGGCGATGTCGTCGTTGCTCGCGAAGGGGCTCAAGCGGACCTCGATCGAGGCGATCGCCGCGCTGGCCGGCGTGTCCCACATGACCGTCTACCGCCGCTGGCCGCACAAGGAGGATCTGTTCTCCGACCTGCTCTCGCGTGAGGCCGACCAGCTGTTCGCGCACGTCGACCGGGAGCTCGCGGGAACAGGCGATCCGCAGGAGCGGCTCATCGAGGGGTTCGCGGCGATCTTCTGGTCGTTCTACGACCACCCGCTACTGGCCCGCGAGTACGCCGCCGACCCGGCGACGACGCTGCGGGTGCTGACGGTGTCGTCGGCGCCGGTCTTCGATCGTGCCATCGACTATCTGGCCGCCCGGGTGGCTGGTCTGATGACCGACGCCCCGATGGGTGACGACGAGGCGCGGCGGGTCGCCGAGGTCATGGTTCGCATCACACATTCGCTGCTGCTGACCACGCTCGAGACACGTCCGTTCACGACCCGCGACGAGGTGGCCGCGTGGGGACGCGAACACGTCGGGTGGATTCTCTTCTCGGCGGAGTGACGTGTTCGCCGGCCCGTTCTAGTCCAGGCCCTCCTGCGCGCCGCGGGCCCCGCGGCGGACTCCCGCCCGCTGGACCAGCACGATCGTGGTGCCGAGCAGCCCGACGCCCAGCCCCACCAGACAGATCGTCAGGGCGTTGCCGCCGCCGAGATCGGTGATCGCGACGACCACCGTCGCGACCAGCCAGGCGACCATCCCGACCACGATCACCGGCTCGGGCGCACGCAGCGCGCGGGGCAGTTCGGGGACGTCGACTGTATCCGGCATGAGACAAAGAGTAGCTTTCGACAGGTGCCAAAAGATGTCCCGAGTGAGTCCCGCGATCTGACACCCGCCGACGACCCCGCTGACAACTCGTCCTCGAAGACGACCGACGCGGCCGACACGGGTGCTGCCGAAGCGCCACCCGAGGACACCGGACCCTCGACCACTCGGGGAGCGAGGACGGCGACGCCGAACGGCGCGATCGACCGCTTCTTCAAGATCTCCGAGCGCGGCTCGACGGTCAACCGCGAGCTCCGCGGCGGTCTCGTCAGCTTCTTCACGATGGCTTACATCGTGGTGCTGAACCCGATCATCATCGGCGGCATCCCCGGCGGCGACAAGAACGCCGACGTCTTGGGCAACGTGCTCCCGCTGGCACAGGTCGCGGCGGTGACCGCCCTCGTGGCGGGCGTCATGTCGATCCTGTTCGGCCTGGTCGCCAACTATCCGTTCGCCATCGCCGCGGGTCTCGGCATCAACAGCCTCCTCGCGGCGACGATCGCCCCTGAGGTCACCTGGCCGGAGGCGATGGGTCTCGTCGTCGTCGACGGCATCATCATCGTGCTGCTCGCCGTGACCGGTTTCCGCACGGCGGTGTTCAACGCGGTGCCGGCGGAACTCAAGGCGGCGATAGCCGCGGGCATCGGCGCCTTCATCGCCTTCGTGGGCTTCGTCGACGCCGGGTTCGTCAAGCGCATCCCCGACGCCGCGGGCACCACCGTGCCGGTGCAGCTCGGCGTCGACAATTCGATCGCGACCGTCCCGACCCTCATCTTCGCGCTCGGCGTTCTGATCATGGGCGTGCTCGTCGTCCGCAGGGTGCCCGGCGGCCTGCTGATCGGCATCGTCATTACCGCCGTCCTGTCGATCGTGCTGGAGCAGATCTTCGACTACGGCTCGAGCATGGACAATCCGTCGGGCTGGGGCCTGTCCGTCCCCGACATCCCCAAGGCGCTCGGCGGACTGCCCGACCTGAGCCTCGTCGGCGACGTCGACCTCTTCGGTGCGTTCACCCGCATCGGTGTCCTCGCCGCGTCGGTGTTCGTCTTCGCGCTCGTCCTCTCCAACTTCTTCGATGCCATGGGCACGATGACCGGCCTCGGCAAGGAAGCCGGCCTGACGGACGAGAAGGGCAACCTGCCGGGCATCGGCCGCGCGCTGGTCGTCGAGGGCAGCGGTGCGATCGCCGGTGGCGTCGCCTCCTCGTCGTCGAACACGGTCTTCGTCGAATCGGCCTCCGGTATCGCCGAGGGCGCGCGCACCGGTCTCGCCAATGTCGTCACCGGTGTCCTGTTCCTTGCCGCGATGTTCCTGACCCCGCTGTACGAGGTGATCCCGCTCGAGGCGGTCGCGCCCGCACTGGTCGTGGTCGGTGCGATGATGATCGGCCAGCTGCGCGACGTCGACTTCTCCCGCATGGACTACGCACTGCCTGCCTTCCTCACGCTCGTGACGATGCCGTTCACCTACTCGATCGCCAACGGCATCGGCGTGGGCTTCATCAGCTGGGTCGTCATGGCGACCGCGAGCGGCAAGGCACGCACCGTCCACCCCCTCCTGTGGCTGGTGGCCGCCGTCTTCGCCGCCTACTTCGCGCGGGGACCGATCTCCGACCTGATCGGCTAACGCGTGTAGTCAAAAATTGCGACCGGTTTGTCATCCAGCCGGGTCAATTTGCATTGCTTAAGGTTCGGCGGCGATTTACATGCCTTACGCTGGGGCAATGCATTCGCCGTATGGTGACGACGGAAGTCTCTCCGGGGACTTGTCCCTCGCCGTGGTACGACTCGCGCGCCGTCTGAGAGGGCGTCGCGAGAACAAGTTGGTCTCGCTGACGCAGCTTTCGGCGCTGTACACGCTGCATCACGAAGGCCCGATGACACCCGGCGCCCTCGCCGCGGCCGAGCGGGTTCGCCCGCCGTCCATGACACGGGTGATCGCGTCGCTGTCCGACCTCGGGATGATCAAACGTGAACCGCACCCGACCGACGGCCGACAGGCGATCGTGACGCTGTCGCCGTCCGGCGTCGAGGTCATCAAGGAAGAGCTGGCGGCACGTGAGGCTTGGCTGAGCGACCGTCTGCGCGAACTCACGCCCGGCGAACGGGACGCCCTCCGGGAGGGCGTGAGGATCTTCAACAAGATCCTCACCAAGCCCGACACCGAGATACCTCGACCCCGGGCGGTCTGATCGCTTCCTGAGGAGTCCGGAGCCTGCGAAGGGCTAGAAGAAGGTGCCGGAGAACGGTGCTCGATCGGTGGTGAAGGCCTGGTCCAGAGCTCGAAGCGTTGTCGGGGAGTCAACGCGGAGCCGGCCGGCCGCCGCAAATGCCGACGGTCGGGTACCGCCGAGGTAGATGCTCGACAGCACCGAGGTGTCCATCGACACCGTCGGTGTCGCGGTCTCGGGCGCCGGGGCGACGATGGCGTCGCCACCGCGCGCTGACACCGTGAACACCCCTCCGCGACCGCGGAACTCGTCGGTGACCTCGATGACGACGTCGAGGTCGGCGGCGTACTTCCGCGATCCCAGTGCCGCCGGGATGTCGAGGATGCGCAGCCACATCTCGTCACGCAGGCCGGTGATCGACACTGCCCGGGCGTTGATGAGCTTGTGCCGCAACGGATCGTCGACCGGGATGGTCGCGGTGAGCGACGGGATCAGGTCGAGGCTGGTCAGCACCCGCCACAGGTCGGTGTGGGCGTCGTCGGTGACGGCGAAGACCTCGTTGACCTCGCCGCGGACGCCACCGTTCTCGTTCTTGTAGATGCGGTAGCTGGCGTAACCGTCGTCGTGCAGCAGGTAGTGCAGTCCGCTCGCGGGCAGCGGGCGTTCCGACGGGCGGTCGGCGAGGATGGGCGCCCACCAGGCGGGGGTGCGGGTGAGCGCACCGGGGGTGGTGAGGGTCCAGCGCGCATGGAGATCGGGGACGGCTGCGGCGATCTCGGCGGGGTCCGCGAACCGCACGGTCGCGTCCTTCGGCTGGTCGCCGCGGAGCGGGGCCTGGCCGGGCGTGATCGACACGGTGTTAGAGAAGCAGGCCGGACCGAATCCGAAGCGCTCGTAGATGGTTCCCTCGCTCGCGGTGAGGATCGCGAACGTGTAGTTTTCGGCCTCCCACTGCTCGAAGAGTTCGGTCAGCATAGTGCGCAGGATTCCGCGACGACGATGCGTCGAGGCCACCGAGACCCATGACAGGCCGGCGGCGTCGGCGACACCCGCGCCGGGCAGCGACATCGACATCCGGTAGAACATCGACACCCCGACAAGGGGCTTCGACGGCAGGCCGGTGTCGCGCACCAGGACGATGTCGTCGTCGGCGACCTTGCCGCGAAGGTCGGCGCGCTCGTCGTCGGGCAGCGGATTGCGCATCGCGAATGCGCGGGCATCCGTGGTGATGATGTCGTCCCAGTCGGCGTCGGTGGCGCGCTGGAGGGACAGACGTGACTGAGGTGTCGAGCCGCTGTTGGTCACGTCCTCAACGTTTTCACATCGCCGCGTCTCGGGCACTCATTGGGTCTTGTACTCCGGTGTCAACCTGCCGGCCGAGTAGGTCCGAGGCGTCAGCCGAGGACCGTATCGAGGTCACGGCGGTGCCGGGTGGCACACTGTTGCGGTGCCCGGGCTCGCAGTGGAAGTGATCGACATCGACGACTCGCAGGATCCCAGGGTCGAGGACTTCCGAGACCTCAACTCGGTGGACCGCCGACCCGACCTCCCGGTTCTGCCCGGCGGTCGGCCGGGACGCGGCCTGGTGATCGCGGAGGGTGTGCTCGTCGCGCAGCGCATGATCGCGTCGCGATTCTCGGCCCACGCCTTCCTCGGCGTCGACAAGCGCCTCGAGGAACTCGACGACGATCTGCGCGACCCGTCGCTGTCGGGTGTCCCGTTCTTCCGCGCCTCGGCCGAGGTGATGGCCGAGATCGTCGGGTTCCACCTCAACCGCGGTGTCCTCGCCGTCGCGCGACGGCCCGAGGTGCTGTCGGTGCCCGACATCCTAGAGACCGCGCGCACCGTCGCGATCCTCGAAGGCGTCAACGACCACGAGAACATCGGCTCGATCTTCCGCAATGCCGCCGGCCTCGGCGTCGACGCCGTCCTGTTCGGTCAGGGCTGCGCTGACCCGCTGTACCGGCGTTGCGTACGGGTTTCGATGGGTCACGCCCTGCTGGTGCCCTTCGCGAAGTTCGACGAGTGGCCGCGCGGTCTGGACGAACTGCGTTCACGCGACTTCCGTCTCGTCTCGATGACCCCCGATCCCGACGCCGTGACGCTCGCCGAGGCGGTCGACGCGGAAAAGGTCGGGTTCCTCGTGGGCGCCGAGGGGCCGGGTCTCACCGCGTCGGCGATGGCGGCGACGGATGTGAAGGCCCGTATCCCGATGAGTCGCGGAACCGATTCGCTCAACGTCGCGACTGCCGCGGCCGTAGCGTTTTACGAACGCGTCCGGTCGGGCACGATGGGGGAGTGAACACCCCCGAACCGTTCGATCGGACCGCGGAGCCCACGCCCTGGGCACTCGGGATCATCGTGTCTTCGGTGTGTGCGCTCTTCGGCGCCTTCGTGCTCGTCGGGATCTACGAACTCATCGGCGGCATCCTCAAGTTCCTCGGCATCGCGGCAGTGCTCATCGTCGCCGGCGGCCTCGGCTGGACTCTCTGGGAGTTCCGGTATCGCTACGTCTGGCGCTGGATCGTGTGGGGCCTTCTCATCGGCTTTCTCGCCGGGGTCACCTCATCGATCGCGCTGTTGATCATGGGCCGCTGACCGTTCTGCTCCCTGGCTAGTTAGCGGGCGGTGGTTCTGCTCCCTGAGTAGGGAGCGTGCCGGGCGGTGGTTCTGCTCCCTGAGTAGCGAGCGTGCCGGGCGGTGGTTCTGCTCCCTGAGTAGGGAGCGTGCCGAGCGGTCGTTCTGCTCCCTGAGTAGCGAGCGTGCCGGGCGGTGGTTCTGCTCTCTGGGTAGCGAGCGTGCCGGGCGGTGGTTCTGCTCCCTGAGTAGCGAGCTTGCGAGCGTATCGAAGAGACAACCGCCAACGTCCAATACCAGATGCCACCGACAACCCCGGCGATGGCGATGATTTCGGCAATCATTGCGCAGCAACAAGTTTCGGAGTACAGTCGAACATACATTCGCACAACGGCATCGGGGGGTGACCGTCTTGACCGAGATCTCGCAGTCCGATGCCCCGGTTTCGCGCGCTTGTGAACTCGTGCAGGAACTGCACCGGATCACCGCCGAACTGCAGACCGCCGATCTGACGCAGTGCTCCGATTCCGAACTCGTCGACGTCGCTGCCGAAACCGAACGTGCCATCGCGCGACTGAGTTTCGCCGGTGACCGCCAGATCGTCGAAGCCACCGAACGAGACCTCCCCCACAAGACCGGCCACCGCAGCGTCATCCAGTTCATGACTCACCGTTTGCGCGTCGCCGAACCGATCCGACGCCGCAACCAAATGTCGGCCACCGCAAGCTTTCCCAGCCACACCGGCGAGCAACTGCCACCTCAACATCCCGCCCTGGCCGAGGCATTCGCCGGTGGCCGCGTCGGACCCGCGCACGTGCGAGCGGTCGTCGAGGTGCTCGAGCAGATTCCGCACGCCGTCGACCACGACGTGAAAGTCGCCGCCGAACGACAAATGGCCGAGATCGCCGTCGACCACACCCCCGCCGACATCACCGCCCTCGGCGCACGCCTACTCGCCCACCTCGATCCCGACGGCACACTCGCCGACGACACCGACCGCAAACGCCGCCGCAACCTGTCGGTCCACCGCCAACGCGCCGACGGCACCGCCAAAATGACCGCCAACCTGACTCCAGAGCTTCTCGCCCGGGTCACCATGCTGCTTGCTGTGTGGGCCACACCCGGCATGAACAACCCCGACGACCCCCACTCCCCGCGCGGCTCGATCGAAGACGCCGACCCCGAAGCCGTCGCTGCTGCGGCCGAACGCGATGACCGCACCCCCGCCCAGCTGAATCACGACGCGTTCAACGCACTGCTCAAGGCTGTTTTCGAGGACGGTCTCCTGGGTAAGAGTCACCGCGGGTTACCGACCCAACTGATCATCAAAGCCGACCTCAACGACCTGGTCCGCGAAGCCGGGTTCGCCACCACCGCCACCGGCACCCTGATCCCCATCCCCGAGCTCATCAACATGGCTGACAATGCCCAACCCTGGTTGGCGGTATTCAAAGACGCCACCGCCGTCCCGCTGTACTTCGGACGCGGCAAACGCCTGGCCACCCGCGAACAACGCCTCGTCTCTTTCGCCCGACCCGACGGCGAAAGCTGCTCCACCCCAGGCTGCGACCTCGCCGCCGCACACGTCGAGATGCATCACGCCCAACTCGGTTGGGCCGACGGTGGCCTCACCGACATCACCGACCTCGCACCGGCGTGCCCGAAACACAACCGCATGGTCAGCAACCAACCCGGCGGCTACACCACCCGCATGGTGCGTGAAGGCCCCGACGAAGGACGCTGCGCCTGGCGACTCAACGCCGAACCCGGCGCACCCCCGAATCCTGAACGCATCAACCGGCGACCCGACCTACCCCGCCGGTTCGCCGAACACCTCCAACAGGTGCGCGACGAAATCCACGGACCCGAACCGGAGTCCGGCGATGAAACACGCCTTCAGCTACGCGAGGTCATCGACCTACGCAACGCCTCCGACGCCGAAGCCGCCCTCGCCTCACTACTGCTTGCCGCCGCATATCCGCATGGGTGAGAAGTCGCGAGGGATGGTCGCCGGCCCTTCGAGGCTCGCTGCGCTCGCACCTCAGGGAGCTGGGTAACGCACGCAATCACTCTCACGTCAGGGAGCGGATAGGTGACGCACGCAATCACTCTCACGTCGGGGAGCGGATAGGTGACGCACGCAATCACTCTCACGTCAGGGAGCGTGGGGGGTGACCGGCGATCGTCCTCGACCTAGAACCCGAAGTACTCCCGGAACCGTCCGCGCTTGCGGGGCGTGTCCTCGGGCGCGCTGCGTTCCGAGCCGCGCGCGGCGGTGGCTCTTCGATAGTTTTCGAAATCGTCGGCGGTCGGCTCGTATTCGGCGGGATGAAGTGCGAAGCAGGTGACGGTGATGTCCGCCGGGTCGAGGTCCGTCGGCGCGAGGGGATGGGTGTAGCGAAACCCGAGCCAGGACCGGTTGGCCTCCTCGGCGACCTGCGCCGGATGGAAGGGGAGTGCCATACCTTGGTTCGGCACGCCGTCAGCGTAGGTGAGCGGGAACTCGCCGCCCCAGAACGGCTTCTCGAAGGTGAACGGGAGGCCCTCGTCCTCGTGGATGGTCACGGGGTCGGCGGAGAACGAACGTCGGAGTGAGCCCGACTCCCATCGTGCGAATGCACCGAACGACGTCTCGGGTTCGGTGTAGAGCAACGTCGTGACACTGCTCGGTCGGATCGCGGTCAGCGTTCGGGTCAGCATCGAGGGAGTCGCCGTCTCGAACAGTGAGCATGAGATCACGGCGAGCGAGCCGTAGAACCCGGCGTAGACGTGGTGATCCTTCGCGGCAGCAGCAGTCGCGAGGTCGGTGTCGACGAGCGGCACGAGCACGCTGTCGCCGTAAATCTTCGACGCGAGTTGCTGGGCGTGCTGATGGTCGTGCCGTGGTGCGCGCACGACGGTTCGGAGGTCGTCGGCCGGGTCAGGGGAGTCGATGAACCAGACGGTGGCGGCACGTGCCGACATCGATCAGCTGTTCCCGTTGCTACGTACGCCGAGCAGGACGTCCTCCCAGGCGGGCACGGCGGGCTTGCGGGCCTTCTTCTTGCGCGGACGGTCGGCGTGGGCCGGTCCTGGTTCGCGGGTCGCCGACGAATCAGAAGTGCCGTGCTGGGCGGCCGCCGGCTCGTCGTCGGCTTCGGCGGTCTCCCGGACTGCGGGTTCGGCGGGCTCCTCGTCGTCGACGACGGGGGCGGCTTCGACGGGTGCCTGTTCGACGGGAGCGGAGATCGGGGTGACCGGAGCCGGCGCAGTGTGCTCGTCGGTCTCGTCATCGCCGAACCCGAAATCGAGTGGGACGGTGCCGTGGTCGTCGTCCGCAGTGCGACGTTCCTGCCGCGCACGTTGCGCACCGATGAGGGAGTTGGCGTCGATGGTGACTTCCTCACGCCCGGTGGATGTCGTCTCGACGGCGACCTCCGGGGCGGCGACCGGAGTGAGTCGACGCCGCGGCGCGATGGTCTCGGGGTGGGTCAGTTCGTCGGCGAGGTCGTCGAGCGGGTCGACGGTGCCGCCGTGGGTGCCGGGCTGGTATCGCCAGTGCGCGAGGTTGTCGGTGCGTCCGACGCTCCAGGCGACCTGCACGACCCAGTAGCCGCCGTCGTCCTTCCAGGCGTCCCAGTCGGCGTCCGCCGGGTTGTGCCCGTACGCGACGAGACCTTCTGCCACGGATTCGGCGAGAGTCGCGACGGCCGGGCCGTCATGCCGGATCGGGTGGGCCGCTCCGGCGAGCTCGGTGGCGCGGCTGCGCTCGAGGAGCACCGGGTGGGCGAATCGTTCGATCTTGTCGACACCCACCCCGGCCGCGGCGGCGACCTCGGCGACGGAGGCACCCGCGCGGATGCGTGCCTGGATCTCTCGTGGCCTCAATGCACTTTCCATCTCGATCTCGATCTGTCCCAGCCTGGTGATGTCGCCGCGGGCCGCGGCGCGAAGGCGTTCGTCGGAGGCGATCCGGAATTTCTCACCCGATTGAGGGTCTTGGCAGATGACGTGGGAACCATCGGTTTCCACTCCGACGACGCGGAGCTCACGCATCTGCTCCTCCTCCGGTGGGTTCATGCATTGGGGTCACATTAACTCACCGATCTGCCGATTCACTGTGGGACACGCGGTAAAACCGCAGTTCAGAACGCGTGGGGCCGTTGCGACACCAGCGATGGGTGCGTCGTATGTGGTCTGTGGTGTCCAGGCTACCCGTCCGCCTGAACGCGACCGGCGCGTCGACCCGAGGGTGCGACGCGCCGGTGACGGACGGTTCTGGCCGAGCTCAGAGGCGCTCGACAATGTAGTCGATGCAGTTGGTGAGCTTGGTGATGTCCTCGGGATCGATGGCCGGGAACATGCCGATACGCAGCTGGTTGCGGCCCAGCTTGCGGTACGGCTCGGTGTCGACGACACCGTTGGCACGCAGGGTCTTGGCAACCGCCGCGGCGTCGACGTCGTCGTTGAAGTCGATGGTGCCGACAACCTGGCTGCGGTTGGCTGCCTCAGCGACGAACGGCGTCGCGTACTCGCTGGCTTCGGCCCACTGGTACAGACGCGAGCTCGAGTCGGCGGTGCGCGAGACACACCAGTCGAGGCCGCCGTTGTTGTTCATCCACTCGATCTGGTTGGCGAACAGCAGCAACGAGCCGACGGCCGGGGTGTTGTAGGTCTGGTTCTTGCTGCTGTTGTCGACGGCGGTCGGCAGCGACAGGAACTCCGGGCACCAGCGGTCGGTCTCGGCGATCTCGGCGACGCGGGCGAGTGCGCGCGGGCTCATCAGGGCGACCCACAGGCCGCCGTCCGAGGCAAAGCACTTCTGCGGCGCGAAGTAGTAGACGTCGGAGTCGGCGACGTTGACGGGCAGGCCGCCTGCACCGGAGGTGGCGTCGATGGCGATGAGTGCGTCGTCGGAGCCGGCGGGGCGAACGACCGGTACGGACACACCGGTCGAGGTCTCGTTGTGGGCCCAGCCGATGAGGTCGACGCCGCCGAAGTCGTCAGCGGTCAGCGCGGCCGGGTCGGGGGCGGTACCGGGGTCGGTGGAGATGACCGCGGGCGAGTCCAGGAACGGTGCCTTCTTGGCGACGGTCGCGAACTTCGACGAGAACTCGCCGTAGGTGAGGTGGAGCGAACGCTGCTTGATCAGACCGAACGCGGCGGCATCCCAGAAGGCGGTGGTGCCGCCGTTGGACAGGACGACCTCGTAGCCATCGGGCAACGAGAACAGGTTGGCCAGACCCTCACGGATCGAGCCGACCACGTTCTTGACCGGAGCCTGACGGTGGCTGGTGCCGAACACCGATGCGCCGGTGTCGACGAGGGACTGCAACTGCTCGGGGCGCACCTTCGACGGTCCGCAACCGAAGCGGCCGTCCGACGGCAGCAGGTCGGCGGGCAGGGTGATGGGTGCGGTTGCGGAATCGCTCATGGCAGCAATTCTAGGGTTGTGGCGGACGCCACTTCCCGGCCACCTCGGCTTACGCGCTACCGAGCGCTCCCGGAATCGGCATTTCGGACTATCGCGGCGGGCCTTCCCGAGAATCGCGACTCGAGCCCAGAACGCCTTTCATCCGGGTTGGCCGGCCATGCAGCACAGCGGCTGACTGATGGCTCACCACGCCGCGCCAGACCCTGGTCAGGGGCCAGTCTGCTTGGATTCTGCGGCGCCGCGCTACAGCCCCGGCTTCACCAGGTCACCCCAGCCGGCGACGTCCTCGGGACGGCGGGGTGCGGCGCCGGTGTAGATCGCCGCGGGGCGGACGAGCTTGCCGAGGCGCTTCTGCTCCAGGATGTGGGCACACCAGCCGGCGGTGCGTCCGCAGGTGAACATGGCGGGCATCATGTGCGGCGGGACCTCGGCGAAGTCGAGGATGACGGCCGCCCAGAATTCGACATTGGTCTCGATCGCACGGTCGGGGCGTCGTTCACGGAGCTCGGTGAGTGCGGCCTGCTCGAGCGCGGCGGCCACCTCGAAGCGCGGTACCCCGAGTTCCTGGGCGGTGCGTCGGAGCACCCGGGCGCGGGGATCTTCGGCGCGGTACACGCGGTGTCCGAAGCCCATCAGCTTCTCTTTGCGGTCGAGAATGCCCTTCACCAATCCTCGTGCGTCGCCGGTGTTCTCGACCTCTTCGATCATCGGCAGCACGCGCGCGGGGGCGCCACCGTGAAGCGGTCCGGACATCGCGCCGATCGCTCCCGACAGCGACGCCGCGACGTCGGCGCCGGTGGAGGCGATGACCCGCGCGGTGAAGGTCGACGCATTCATGCCGTGCTCGGCGGCGCTGACCCAATACGCGTCGATGGCGGCGACGTGCTTGGGATCCGGGTCGCCCTTCCATCGGGTCATGAACCGCTCGGTGACGGTGGAACATTCGTCGATGACGTGCTGCGGGACCGCGGGCTGGTGGATTCCGCGCGCTGATTGCGCCACATACGACAGCGCCATCACCGAAGCGCGGGCCAGGTTCTCGCGCGCGGTCTCGTCGTCGATGTCGAGGAGCGGCTCGTAACCCCAGATCGGGGCGAGCATCGCAAGTGCGGCCTGCACGTCGACGCGCACGTCGCCGGTGTGGATGGGCAGCGGGAACGGTTCGGCCGGGGGCAGTCCGTCGCCGAACTTGCCGTCGACGAGGAGAGCCCACACATCGGCGAAGGTCACCTTGTTCTCGACGAGATCCTCGATGTCGACGCCGCGATAACGCAGGTTGCCGCCGTTCTTGTCGGGTTCGGCGATCTCGGTGGTGAATGCCACCACGCCTTCGAGACCTGGGACGAAATCCTCGGGAACCGCGTTGGCCATGACAACCACCTCACTCGAGACAACTGTGTCCTGAAATCACGTGCGTCGATCCAGATCGAACTGTAGATGAGCACGACGCCCTGCGTGTACCAGGGAGTAACGATGTCGTCGGAGTAAATTCAGGCGAGTGTTGGAGAAACCGCTCGATTCGATCGATCTGCCGAACATGCGCGTCGGCTACGGCGGAGGTATTCCGCCCAATATCGGAGAGGGCGATCGTGCGGCGGGAGCAGACGGAATTCGCGAGAACCTCGACCCCAGCTGGCTACGCGGCGATCCGCCGTGGCTCGACCTGTTCAGCGTCTGGCTGAAGGAAGCGCTCGAAGCCCGGATCGCCGAGCCCAACGCGATGGTCCTCGGGACCGCCGACGCCGACGGCCGGCCCTCGACCCGCACCGTGTTGTGCAAGGGTGTCGACGCCAACGGGGTGGTCTTCTTCTCCGGCTACGAGTCCGACAAGGGTCGGCACCTGGCCGCCAACCCCTACGCGTCGGTGACGTTCCCGTGGATCGCGCTGGAACGTCAGGTTCATTTCCGCGGGCCTGTCGCGCACGTCAGCGCCGAGGAGACACAGGCCTACTGGGAGCTCCGACCCCGCGGCTCGCAGTTGTCGGCCGCCGCGTCGGATCAGTCCCGGCCGATCGGCAGCCGGCTCGAACTCGAGCAGAAGGCCGCAGATCTGGCCGACCGCTACGGCGGATTCGACGCCGGCGACGAGATCCCCGTCCCCTCGGACTGGGGTGGCTACCGCATCGACCCGGTTGAGGTCGAGTTCTGGCAGGGCCGCGCCAACCGTCTCCACAACCGGGTGCGGCTCACCCACGTCGACCACGAATGGCACATCGAGCGGTTGCAGCCCTGAGACGGGACCACCCGTGATCGGCGGGGATGTGTAGCGGTCCTGACGGACCGGACGGAGGTCACACCTGCTGGCCTCCTAGCATCGTGGGAATGTCACGGCTCCTCGCAGACACGACGCCCCTGCGGAACCAGTACTTCCGGCGTCTGTGGATCGCGAACATCGTCACCGTCATCGGGGCCCAGCTCACGATCATCGCGGTGCCCGCGCAGATCTACGAGATCACCGGTAGCTCCGCATATGTCGGTCTGACAGGTGTGTTCGGTCTCGTCCCGCTCGTCGTCTTCGGACTGTGGGGCGGCGCACTGGCCGACGTCGTCGACCGTCGGACTCTGCTGATCGTCAGCACGATCGGCCTCATCGTCTGCAGCGCGCTGTTCTGGGCGCAGGCCGCGGCCGGCGGCGACAACGTGTGGATCCTGCTGTTGCTCTTCGCCGTTCAGCAGGCGTTCTTCGCGATCAACCAGCCGACACGGACCGCGGTCCTGCCCCGACTCATCGACGCGAAAGACCTGCCCGCGGCGTTGTCGCTGAACATGACGGTCATGCAGGCGGGCGCGATCGCCGGACCGCTCGTCGGTGGCGCGCTGATCCCGATCCTCGGCTACTCGTGGCTCTATTTCGCCGACACCCTGTTCCTGCTGCCGACACTCATCGCGGTCGTGATGTTGCCGTCGCTGCGGCCCGAGAGCGACGCTGCGCCGAAGGTCGCGGGCCTGCGATCGGTGATCGAAGGTCTCCGCTACCTGACCGGCCACAAGATCCTGATGGCGTCGTTCCTCGTGGACCTCATCGCGATGATCTTCGGCATGCCACGGGCGCTCTTCCCGCAGATGGCGCACGAGAACTTCGGCGGACCGGAGGGCGGCGGCATCGCCTTCGCCCTGCTGTTCACGGCGATCTCGGCGGGTGCCGTGGTCGGCGGCATCTTCTCGGGCTGGGTCACACGCGTCGAACGGCAGGGCCTGGCCGTGATCGTGTGCATCATCATCTGGGGTCTGGCGATCACCGGCACGGGCATCGCGGTCTCCTTCGCCGACGGTGCGGCGATGCCGATGCTCGTCGTCGCGGTGGTCCTGCTGATGATCGGCGGTGCCGCCGACATGGCCTCGGCCGCTTTCCGGCAGACCATCCTGCTCGAGGCCGCGAACGACGAGGTGCGCGGACGCCTGCAGGGCGTGTTCATCGTGGTGGTCGCCGGCGGGCCGCGAATCGCCGACGTCGCGCACGGTACCGCGGCGGCATCGATCGGCGTCGCAGCGGCGACAGCGTTCGGTGGCGTCGCCGTGGTGATCGCGACGATCATCGCCGCGCTGCTCATCCCGGCCTTCGTCCAGTACCGGGCAGGTCAGCGCACCTGACCCATTCGTCGTCTGGCCAGCGGTTTTGACGTTTCGGTGTCACCATGGACGCCATGACCGCCGCCACCGAGGGTTTTCAGGTGCCGATCATCGACATCTCGCCCTACATCCGCAACGGTGATCCCGCCGATCGGGCCGTCGTCGCGGCCAAGGTCGACGACGCCGCCAGTTCGGTGGGGTTCATGCAGATCGTCGGCCATGAGATCCCGCCTGCGGTCATCGAGGAATTCACCGCGGTCATGGACGATTTCTTCGCGCTGCCACTCGAGGTGAAGAAGGCCTATCGCACCCCGCCGGATATCAACCGCGGTTATGCGCCACCGAAATCGGAGTCGTTGTCGCTGTCGTTGGGTGTCGAGCAGGCGGGCCGGATGAACGACTTCTTCGAGGCGTTCAACGTCGGCGTCGAAGCGCGCGAATACCCCGACCTCGCTCTTCCCGAGGACCACTACGCAGCGAACACGTGGCCGGCGGTCGACCATTTCAAGGCGGCGGTGTCGGCGTACTTCGTCGAGGCACGACGCGTCGCGCACACCCTGACCCGAATCTTCGCCGACGCCCTCGACCTCCCCGCCGATTTCTTCGAGGGCTTCACCGATCACTCGCTCGACGTTCTGCGCATGAACAACTACGCCCTTCCGCCCGGCGAGATCGATCTCGACGGCGAGCTGACGGGCATGGGGGAGCACACCGACTACGGCATCGTCACGGTGTTGTGGGCGGATCAGGTGAAAGGTCTGCAGGTCCTCGACCGCCAGGGTCGATGGCACGACGTCAGCCCCGAAGACGGTGCACTGCTGATCAATCTCGGTGACCTGATGGCCCGCTGGACCAACGAGCGGTGGATGTCGACGCTGCACCGGGTGAAACCGCCGATCGTCGACGGCGCGATCGAGCGCCGACGCTCCGCCGCCTACTTCCACGACGGCAACATCGACGCGATGATCGCGACCCTGCCGTCGTGTGTCGGTGCGGGAAGCCGGTACTCGCCGATCACGGTGGGGGAGCACATCGGCGCGAAACTCGCCGGCTCACGGGCCGGGCGGCCGAACCCCTACGCCCAGCGCGAGGCCGAACGGGTACGCCATGCGATGCGTCGAGGCTTGGGACAGCAGTAGGCCACACGAAGAGTTTCGCTCACTCCATCGTTCTCGCTCACGCCGAAAGTGTGAGCGCCTACGGAAATCGTGAGCGCGCCGCGCGCGGCAGAGTTCCCCGGGATCTAGTCCGCGGTCAACACCGCCGGATACGTCGCTCGACGAGCGGCGGTCACCGGGCAGTAGTGCATCGGATTGTCGCGTTGATCGAGCGGCGGCAGGTTGCGCTTGGGTGTGTGCACGATGGGCGCGTCCTTCGCGACCTTGCCGTTGACGCGGTCCCAGGCGTCGCGCGGGCGCGGGTGGCGCAGGAAGCGCTTCGGCAGCATCGTGTGCATGACGAGGTTGATGCCCTTGCCCAGCAGGCGGAATCGACGCTCGTCGGCATCGGACCACTCGAGCCCGAGGATCTCGCGGATCGGCTCGTCGTAGAAGCCGGTGGTCAGCCACATGAACAGCTTCTGGTTCTGCGGGACGAGGTATTTGTCCCAGACCGACTTCGGGACGAAGCTCAGGAACGGCGGTGGCGGCAGCTGCGTGATGTCGAGGACCGTGCGCACCGAGACGTGGTCACGAAGTACGTTGCGGCACATGTAGTCCCAGTACTCGAGGAAATCATCGTAGGTCTCCGGGACGGGACGCATCGACACGCCGTACTGGGCGTACCAGGCCTTGGACTCCTCGAACAGCTGACGTTTCTGATCCTCGGTGAGGAACGGGCCGAATCGCTCGCACAGACGGACGTTGCCGTACCAGAACGTCGCATGCGCCCAGTAGAAGACGTCGGGATCGAGTGCGTGGTAACGCGATCCGTCCTCCATCGTGCCCTTGACCGTCTTGTGGTAGTCGCGCACCTCGAGCCCGGTCTTCGCGCCGGGGATGACGGAGTCGAAGACGACGCCGCTGATCGGGTAGAGCGAACGCATGAGGCGCTGCCAGCGTTCGCCGAAGAAGTCGGAGTGGTCCCAGACGGCTGCGCCCAGCTTGGGGTGCATGTTCTGGATCGAGCCGGCCCACAGTCCCTGGAACATGCCGGTCCAGGTACCCCAGATCTGCCAGGTCAGCGAGTCGGGACCGAGGGGTTCGTACTCGTGGGCGGCTTTGACCCCGGAGGCATTGATCTCGTAGCCGTCTTCCGAGAACTGGGCGCCCGAGGCCTGCCCGGCCGGGCAGTTCGCCGCGGCCGGGGCGTCCTCTGCGGTGTGAACGGGACAGGTGTTCTGTGCGTCGTTCAGTACCTCGGTCATGAGACAGAACCCTAGGTTCGTCTCAGGTGGGTGTCAACCATCGGCCTAGTCGGGGCTCTCGTGCGTGACCGCTTTGTATCCGCGCGCTCCCGCCCGGTCGACGGCCGCGCGGACCAGCCCGAAGACGAGCCCCTGCAGTGCAGCGGCTGCCAACACCTCGGTGTTGCTGCGGTCGAGGTCCTTGGGATCGGGGGCTTCGGAATCATCGGAGATCCGCTTCCAGATCTGGCCGAACACGGCGCCCGCGGCGATTCCGCCGAGCACGCTCGTCGCCAGTGAGAGCGGTTTGTAGAACGTCTTGGACACGGCACTCATGTCGTACTCCTCGTAAATCGGGGGTCAGCTGCGACGGCGTTTGACAACGATGACGGCGCCGATGGCGAGCACCGCGGCCACCGCGACGCCGATCAGCGTCGTTCGGTTCTCCTCGGCCTTCACCTTCGCGGTCTGGGCGGTCTCCGACGCAGCGGTGTTCACGCGCGCCGGGACATCGAGCTTGGCCGCCAGCGCGTCGACCGTCTCGGCGAGTTCCTCGCGCTGCTGTTCGATCGGCGGTGGGTCGCCGGCCGGTTTCCGGTCGGGTTGTGTGTCACTCATCTAGAGGTGCTCCTTCACGGTTGCGACGTCGCGCTGGACGCTCTCGGCGGTGTGCTCGGGGGCGGGCGGGACAGCTGATTTCGCACGCTTGGCGCCGATGGCCGCGGCCGCTCCGCCGATCACCAGCAACGCCACGCCGACGATCACGGCGGCAAGCCATGCAGGAACTGCGTTGGCCAGGCCCAGGACAGCGGCGGCGATCAGCGTTCCGAGACCGAAGAGCATCAACAGGGTGCCCGCGCCGGAAATCCCCGCACCGACTCCGATCCGGGTGCCCTTGCCCTTCATCTCCGCCACGGCATTCTGCAGCTCGGTCTTGACCAGGGTGGTCGTCTGACTCTGCAGGCGTTCGACGAGTTGCACGGTCGACAGGTCGTTCACAGACGGATCGCTCACGTTGGTACCTCCATTTCGGGGACGTCCACCGCGTTCCCAACGGTCAGCGGTCCCAAACGTGAGCCCTTGATGTGACCCCCCTGCGTCAGCGCCTTCGGAAGCGGACCTCCGAACCGGGGACCAGCTGGGCCGCGAGATCGACCGCGGCAGCGGACAGAACGGCCACGACGGGATAACCGCCGGTGACGGGATGGTCGGCGAGAAACAGCACGGGTCGTCCGCTCGGCGGCACCTGGACTGCGCCGTGTGCGACGCCCTCCGAACGCATTTCGCCGGCGTTCTCCCGATGCGCCAGCAGGGGATCCGACGACGTTTCGGCGCGGTCGATGCGCACGCCGACGCGGTTGCTGTCGGCCCCCACGACCCATCTCCCCGCACACAGATCCGCGGGCGCCGCCAGCAGGTCGGCGCGAGGTCCCTCGTCCACCTCGAGTACGACGACCCGCGGATGCGTGGTGTTCGACGGCGCCGACTCGACGGGCGGCCACTCGCCGGCGGCGTCACCCACCTTCACGGTCACATTCGCGGTCAGAACCGGCGGTCCCAAGCCCGACATGGTGTCGGTCGATCGAGACCCCAGGACCGGCTCGACGTCGAAACCGCCACGAACGGCGACATAGTTGCGCAGTCCCCATGTCGGCGGGTCGACGGCCAGTTCGTCACCTTCGTGCAGTACGACGGTCGCGGCGAGTCCGACGGGAACTCCGTTGTGGCGCACGGCGGTGTCGGCTCCGGTCGCCACGGCCAGCACGTCGCCTTCCGCGCGGATGCGCAGGCCGCCGAGTGTCGTCTCGATCGTGGCCGCCGATTCGTGGTTACCGACAAGACGATTGGCCAATGTCAGCGAGCCGCGATCGGCGCCGCCGGACGCGGGTACGCCGAGATGGGCGTAGCCGGGACGCCCGAGATCCTGGAAGGTCGCGAGGGGGCCGGTCGCGAGCACGGTGACGGCGGTCATCCGCGGCTGCCCGTCCCGGCGTCGACGAACCGCACGATCCGCCCGGTCGCGAACAGTGCGGGCGGGTCGGCCGTCTCGTCCCACAGGCGAACATCGGTGCGGCCCAACAACTGCCACCCGCCCGGACTCTCTTTGGGGTAGACAGCGCTGTAACCGGCGGCGATCGCCACCGCACCTTGCGGGACGCGTGTACGTGCCTCGGCGCGCCGGCCCACCGCGTCGAACGGGTGTGGTGTCGGGTCGTCGGCGACCAGATATCCGAACCCGGGCGCGAAACCCATGAACTGCACCCGCCAGCGCGTGCGGCAGTGCAGACCGATCACCTCGTCGGGCGAGATGTCCAGAGCATCAGCGACATCCGCGAGGTCCTCGCCGTTGTATCGGACGGGGATCACGATCTCGTCGGCCGACCCGGCACCGCGATCGATGCCGGGGCGTCGGCGCCGCAACGCCCGCCGCACACCCAGCTCGTCGACGCCACGACCCGGCCGAGCCTGCACCAGCAGCGTGTGCGCACTCGGCACCAGATCGGTGACCTCCGGCAACTCTCCCCGGTCCACCGCATCACGCAGGGCGACCGTCGCGTCGAGCACTGCAGCCGACGGGGACTCGTCGGCCGAGAAGTCGAGCACGACCGCGTCGGGGCCCGCCGGCAACTCACGCATGCACCGAATCTACCGCCGGGGGAATGGCAGACTGAGTGCCATGAGAGAGATCGTCGTCTGCGGCGAGGCGCTCGTCGACGTGGTGCAGGAGAAGCGGGCGTCCGGTGCGGCGCTGGCGCCGCTGCAGCCGGCGCTGGGCGGCGGGCCCTTCAACGTCGCGATCACCTTGGGACGCTTGGGGAGTGCCGTGTCATTGCTGTCGGCGGTGTCGACCGACAACTACGGCCGGGCGGTCGTCGGCGCACTGCAGGGTGCCGGTGTGGGTACGGCGATGCTGCAGCGCCGTGATGAACCGACGTCGCTGGCCCTGGCAACCATCGCCGACGACGGCTCCGCGCAGTATTCCTTCTACGTCCAGGGCACGGCGGATCGCACTGTCACCGACCCGGGTTCGCTCGCCCCGACCGTCGCGGCGGTGACCTTCGGGACCCTCTCGCTCGTGCTCGAACCGGGGGCGACCGTCTACGAGGATCTGATGCGGCGCTGCCGCACCGAAGAACGGCTCGTCGTGCTGGACCCGAACATTCGCCCGGTCGTCATCCCGGACGCCGATGCCTACCGGAGCCGTTTCCGCAGTTGGATGTTGTCGGTCGACGTCGTGAAGCTGTCGGACGAGGATGCGGCGTGGCTGAGTGAGGGTCCCTGCGGGAGCGCTGTGAAGGACTGGCTCGCCGACGGTGTCGCCGCGGTGATCACCACCGCGGGGGCGTCCGGGATCACCGTGACCACCGCCGAGGACGAGGTCACCGTGCCGGCCCGGAACGTCGACGTCGTCGACACGATCGGGGCCGGCGACAGCGTCCTGGGAGGCATCGTCCACCAGCTCGACCGACTGGGCGCGCTGGCACCGGATTCGGTTCGCTCACTGACGACCGATCAGTGGCGTGAGGTTGCCGAATTCGCAGCTCACGTCGCTGCGGTCACCGTCTCCAGGCCCGGCGCCGACCCTCCTTGGGCAAGCGAGCTGAGAAGCGACTAGTTTGTACCTGTGTGTCCTATCCGGACACTGTCAAAAACTCTGATCTGAATAAGGGGTTCGTGTGTCTGCTGAAACAGTCCCAGCCGACCAGGCGTCCGACACGGCCTCAGCGACCTTCACCTACCCCGGTGGACAGCTGGAGCTCCCGATCCTGAAGGCCACCGAGGGCACCGACTCGGTTGCACTCGGCAAGTTCCTTGCCGAGACAAATCTGACCACTTTCGACGGTGGTTTCGTGAACACCGCGTCGACCAAGTCGGCCATCACCTACATCGACGGCGACGCCGGCATCCTGCGGTACCGCGGTATCCCGATCGACCAGCTCGCGGAGAAGTCGACCTTCATCGAGGTGAGCTACCTGCTCATCTACGGCGAGCTCCCGACCCCGTCGCAGCTCGAGGACTTCACCACCAAGATCCAGAGGCACACCCTGCTGCACGAGGATCTCAAGCGTTTCTTCGACGGCTTCCCCCGCAACGCGCACCCGATGCCGGTGCTGTCGAGCGCGGTCAACGCCCTGTCGGCGTACTACCAGGATTCGCTCGATCCCAAGGACGACGAGCAGGTCGAGCTGTCGACGATCCGCCTCCTGGCGAAGCTGCCGACCATCGCCGCCTACGCCTACAAGAAGTCGGCCGGTCAGCCTTTCCTGTACCCGGACAACTCGCTGAGCCTCGTCGAGAACTTCCTGCGCATGACCTTCGGCTTCCCGGCCGAGCCCTACGAGGTCAACCCGGACGTCGCCAAGGCCCTCGACATGCTGTTCATCCTGCATGCCGATCACGAGCAGAACTGCTCGACCTCGACGGTCCGTCTCGTCGGCTCGTCGCAGGCGAACCTCTTCACCTCGATCTCCGGCGGCATCAACGCCCTCTGGGGCCCGCTGCACGGCGGCGCCAACCAGGCGGTGCTCGAGATGCTCGACGCCATCCGCGCCGACGGTGGCGACACCAAGGAGTTCATGAAGCGGGTGAAGAACAAGGAAGCCGGCGTCAAGCTGATGGGCTTCGGTCACCGCGTCTACAAGAACTACGACCCGCGCGCCGCGATCGTGAAGAAGACCGCCGACTCGATCCTCGAAACCCTCGGCGTCGAGGACGAACTCCTCGACATCGCGAAGGGCCTCGAAGAGGTCGCGCTGTCCGACGACTACTTCATCGAGCGCAAGCTCTACCCGAACGTGGACTTCTACACGGGCGTCATCTACCGTGCGATGGGCTTCCCGACGCGGATGTTCACCGTGCTGTTCGCGCTGGGTCGCCTGCCGGGCTGGATCGCCCACTGGCGTGAGATGCACGAGGACCCGACCACCAAGATCGGCCGTCCGCGTCAGCTCTACACCGGTTACACCGAGCGTGACTACGTGCAGATGGGTGATCGCTGAGCGATCGCCCCGCCGGGTCGGGCCGCGACCACCCGGAACACCGACTGACCGCCCGACTCAAAGGAGAGTCCTGTGACCAGCACTGAGAAGCCCGAAGTCGAGTTCCAGGCGGGTCCTCCGCCGGCCGACCTCACCATCACCGACCTGATCGTCGGCGACGGTGCCGAGGCCGTCCGCGGGGGCGTCGTCGATGTCCACTACGTCGGTGTCGACTACGAGACCGGCGAAGAGTTCGACTCCTCGTGGGATCGCGGCCAGTCGGCCAACTTCCCGCTGGACCGGCTGATCCCGGGCTGGCAGGAAGGCATCCCCGGCATGAAGGTCGGCGGCCGTCGCCAGCTGACCGTTCCGCCGGAGCTGGCCTACGGACCGGCCGGCGCAGGGCACCGGCTCTCGGGACGGACCCTCGTGTTCGTCATCGACCTGCTCGGAGTGGGCTGACGTCCACAAACCTGGTGTGGCTCAGACGCGACCTGCGTCTGAGCGACCTACCGGCGCTTTCCACAGCCAGAGGGACCGACGATTCGTCGCTCCTTCTGTGCTTTGTGGTGGACCCTCGGCTCGAGCAGTCGTCGGGGGAGCGTCGACTCGCATTCCTCTTCGATTCGCTCCGCGAGGTCGATGCCAAGCTCGACGGGAAACTGCTCGTCGTGCGGGGACGCCCCGACGAGGAGATCCCGCGCCTCGCGAAAGTCGTGGATGCCGAGGCCGTCCACATCTCCGCGGACTTCACCCCTTTCGGCCGACGCCGCGACGAGGCCGTCGCCGAGGCGCTCGGCGACATCCCGCTGGAGGCCACCGGTTCCCCGTATCTGGTCTCGCCCGGTCGGATCACCAAGGATGACGGTGAACCGTACAAGGTGTTCTCTCCGTACTTCCGCCGGTGGCATCAACACGGTTGGCGGAAACCGGCCGATTCCTCGGTTCCGGGTTCCGCAGTTCTCGACCCGTCGCAGGTGACGAAGTCAGCCCGGATCACGATCCCGGAGGCGCCGACGACGCTGTCCTTCCCCGCCGGCGAGGACGCCGCGTTGGCCCGATGGGCCGAATTCGTCGACGACGATCTCGCCCACTACGACACCGGCCGCAACGATCCGGCCGCCGACGTGACCAGCCGGATGTCGGCCTACCTCAAGTACGGCAACATCCACCCGCGCACGCTTGCCGCCGATCTCGCCAAAGGCGATGGGCCGCAGGCGTATCTACGCGAACTCGCCTTCCGCGACTTCTACGCAGACGTGCTCTTCCATTGGCCACACAGCTTGTGGCACAACTGGAATCGGCAATTCGACGACATCGAGCTGGACACCGACGACGACGCCTACGAACGCTTCGAGGCGTGGAAGGCCGGGCGTACCGGCTTTCCACTTGTCGACGCCGGCATGCGACAACTCGCCGAGACCGGCTGGATGCACAACCGGGTTCGCATGGTCACCGCGTCGTTCCTGGTGAAAGACCTCCACCTGCCGTGGTGGTGGGGTGCGGAGTGGTTCCTCGACCAGCTCGTCGACGGCGACATGGCGTCGAACAACCACGGATGGCAGTGGGCAGCCGGCACCGGAACCGATGCGGCGCCGTACTTCCGGGTGTTCAACCCGGAAGCGCAGGCGAAGAAGTTCGATCCCAAGGGGGAGTACGTCCGACGCTGGGTAGGGGATCTCGACGCGGACGACTACCCGGAACCGATCGTCGACCACAAAGCCGAGCGCGAGGAAGCACTTCGACGGTTCGGTGCGATCTGACCGCCCAGAAATCCCTCTGACCAGCCGATTTGTGTTGAGGGTAAAGTCTGCGTAACTTATGTCGAGTCAGCGCGCCACGGCGCCGCCCCGGCCGGCCTGAGAGGGTTTGGATGGGGAGTGGAGATCGGGCTTGCGGCTGACCGCCCCTGAACTTCTGGTTCGAGTCTTTGTGTCTCGGATGAGTGTTTGAGGGGTTTGCCAGATTCCTTCGGACTGCGGATCTTCGGGTTTGCGGGGCGGAGATTAGGTCTGGTAGGCTGGAAGAGTTGCCCCGGAGGCGGGGTGGCTTGGATGGTGTGAACCTAGTCTGCTGGTGAAAGCCCTTGTGGGGGTGTGTACCT